>NZ_JAHRFC010000006.1:2858-156784 GCF_020883015.1 Microcoleus sp. CAWBG640 | reverse complement strand
TTTCGATCGGCAGCTTTTCGAGGCAGAGCCTCTGGATCTCGGTTCCCAGGCAGAGCCGGGGAACCAGTTAAATTTTAAGAACACGCATTTTTAACTAATCTACTCGTTACCAGGCTCTGCCTGGTAACGCAGATGCGGAGGCTCTGCCTCCAATTTCGATCGGCAGCTTTTCGAGGCAGAGCCTCTGGATCTCGGTTCCCAGGCAGAGCCGGGGAACCAGTTAAATTTTAAGAACACGCATTTTTAACTAATCTACTCGTTACCAGGCTCTGCCTGGTAACGCAGATGCGGAGGCTCTGCCTCCAATTTCGATCGGCAGCTTTTCGAGGCAGAGCCTCTGGATCTCGGTTCCCAGGCAGAGCCGGGGAACCAGTTAAATTTTAAGAACACGCATTTTTAACTAATCTACTCGTTACCAGGCTCTGCCTGGTAATGCAGATGCGGAGGCTCTGCCTCCAATTTCGATCGGCAGCTTTTCGAGGCAGAGCCTCTGGATCTCGGTTCCCAGGCAGAGCCGGGGAACCAGTTAAATTTTAAGAACACGCATTTTTAACTAATCTACTCGTTACCAGGCTCTGCCTGGTAATGCAGATGCGGAGGCTCTGCCTCCAATTTCGATCGGCAGCTTTTCGAGGCAGAGCCTCTGGATCTCGGTTCCCAGGCAGAGCCGGGGAACCAGTTAAATTTTAAGAACACGCATTTTTAACTAATCTACTCGTTACCAGGCTCTGCCTGGTAACGCAGATTCGGAGGCTCTGCCTCCAATTTCGATCGCAGCTTTTCGAGGCAGAGCCTCTGGATCTCGGTTCCCAGGCAGAGCCGGGGAACCAGTTATAACCAACAAATAACAACTAACTATTAACTAATCATCTATTTGCCATCCATCTTTGGTGTAATCTTCATCCAAAATCTTTTTCGGACGCATCACCAGCACAACTCGTCCTAAAATCTGAATATCCGGTGCTTCTTCAAACCAGTACAATTCCAAATTGCCACCGTTATCTGCCAGGAAATAACTATCAGCATCCCATTGTCTTTGAGAGCGATCGACAATAATTAAAATTTCTTCAATTTTGCCTTGCAGTGGCACCGGCAGTCGATCGCTCATTTCCAGAACCGCTACCGGATCTTCAGCATTCAAAATCACTTGCCAGCCCGGAATCGCCACCCAAGCTCCCGCTCCCGAAAATTTTACCATTCTCAATGGTCCGATTTCTTCTAGCAAAGGCACTGCCTGTAAATCTGTCACCGAAAGTGGCAATTTACCCACAACCGGGAGCATCCGGGGTAGTTGTTCCTCTGTGTCGAGCCTGTAAACGGGCAAACGGGGGGCAGAACGTCTCCGAACTACGGTGAAATCTACCAGCAACTGCTCGATTTGTTGTCGGGCGCTGTTGCTGCTAGCTAATTTTAAACCCCGCGCAATTAAGCGCGATCGCTCTTGCAAGTCACTGTTTTGTCTGGCTAATTGCCAGCACTGGTAAGCCATGGCATCGCCAGCAGTATCTGTGAAGCCTTGGGGCAGACTTCCAAAGCGTGAAAACTCCTTCATGGCTTTAGCGACATCACGGGCGTCGTCAACGTCCAAATTGTGGGCCAGTATCAACGCCGCCGCGGCCGCCCTTTCTGCTTGAGACAGAATCCGAAATTCATACAAAATATCGCTACCTTTGGCCAGAAAGTGCGATCGCACTTCTTCGGAAGCCCCAGCATTTATCATGCTAGTGTAGACTTGGGCTGCAACGCTGACCTGATTTTGCTGAATTGGCTCAAAACCAGTTTCTTCAAAAATTCTTTGAGAACTGTAGCCAGCTTTTTGCAGTGCTGTACAGGCTTGTCCCCAGTGTACCCAGCCACCTTCTTTGCGGCGGAGCGATCGGACTAAATTTTCGAGATCCACAGCATCAGCAGAGGGTTGAGATGCGGGCCCGGATGAATCTTGCGGTGTATCAGTCATAATTGGATCAAAAAGAAAGGCTCTCGTTAAGTGTGATTGAGTACCAGCAAGGATCGTATTGTGGCAAAGGTTAGACTTTATAGTAAGTGATATATGAGACTATTGTTACAGAATAGTTCCTCGCCTAAATTTACAGACGGGAGTTTATCGTATTGTTATGGATAGTGCCATTCCCGAGCTAGACCAAATTAAACGCCAGCTCATGACCTTAAACCGACCGAAAAAGCCGAAAATGTTGGTAGTAGACGACGAACCAGACAATCTGGATTTACTCTACCGCACTTTTCGACGCGATTTTAACGTACTCAAAGCAGAAAGCGGAATTCGTGCTTTAGAAGTATTGGAAAGCGAAGGCGAGGTTGCCGTCATCATTTCCGATCAGCGGATGCCAGAAATGAAGGGAACTGAGTTTCTCAGCAAAACCGTGTTTCAGTTTCCCAACACGGTCAGGATTATTTTGACTGGTTTTACGGATATTGAAGACTTGGTAGATGCGATTAACTCAGGACAGGTTTATAAGTATATCACTAAGCCTTGGGACCCGAACGAATTGAAAATGGTAGTCCAAAAGGCTGCCGAAACTTATGAAGTTCTCAAGCAGCGGACTGAGGAATTGCGTCGCGCCCAAAATCAAATACAACTGTTAGCCACTATCATGCAAACGGCTTTGGAGTATCCGAATTTGGTAGCAACTTTAGACCCCATCGCTACTGCTATCAGTGATAATTTTTTGGCCGACACTTGCATTTTGCAACTGGTGGAAGGCAATGTTTTAGTCCCTGTTCAAGGTGGTCATACCAGCGGTGGTGCTCTGGAAAATTGGCTAGCAGATGACCCTCTAGCTAGGGAGGCGATCGCTTCTCAAAATATTCAGGCTGCTGTGAATATTGCAACGGATGCAACCCTAGCTAGCCTGCCACACTATCAGCAATCTGCCATTAAATCCCATCTGAGCATCCCGGTGGTTCACGGAGGTCGATCGATCGCCCTGATTTCCCTCCAGTGGAAGCAGCCTTGTACCCTTCGCCCGGACGAACTAACAACTGTTCACCTCGCAGCTCAACAAGTTGCGTTGGTAATAACAAGTTTTCAGGGTCAGTAGTCAGTAGTCAGTAGTCAGTAGTCAGTAGTCAGTAGTCAGTAGTCATTGGTGATGAGTGATGAGTGATTAGTGATGAGTGATGAGTGATTAGTGATTGGTTATTGGTTATTAGTAACAATCAACAACTAACCAATAACAACTAACCCATAACAACTAACCCATAACAACTAACCTATAACAACTAATCAATGACCAATAATTCCGAAAAAATTAAAACCATATTTAATCGAATAGCACCAATTTACAATCAATTAAACGATTGGTTGAGCTTGGGGCAGCACCGAATTTGGAAACAAATGGCGGTGAAATGGAGTAATGCCCGCCCAGGCAATACTTGTTTAGACTTGTGTTGCGGTAGCGGGGATCTAGCTCTACTTTTATCCCAGCAAGCAGGCCCTAGCGGTTCTGTCTTTGGAGTGGATTTTTCACAAGAACAATTGGCTGTTGCAGCCCGTCGCGATCGACCTTTTCTCACTCCTTCTAGTCCCATTTCCTGGGTAGAAGCTGACGCCCTCGATTTGCCTTTTCCCGATGATTACTTCGACTGCGCCACCATGGGTTACGGCCTCCGCAATGTGACTGATATCCCCCGCAGTCTTCAGGAATTGCACCGCGTACTCAAACCCGGTGCAACAGCAGCGATTCTCGACCTCCACCGCCCCAAAAATTCCCTGATGCGGAGTTTTCAGCAGTTTTATCTCCAAAGTCTAGTAGTGCCAATGGCTCAGCAATTTGGCATGACTGAAGAATACGCCTATATCAATCCTAGTTTAGAAAAATTCCCGATGGGTTCGGAACAAGTGGCGATCGCCCACCAAGCCGGATTTACCAACGCCACACACTATCCTATTGCTGGAGCTATGATGGGAGTATTGGTATTAGTCAGTTGACAGTTGAAAGTTGACCGTTGACAGTTGAAAGTTGACCGTTGACCGTTGACCGTTGACAGTTGACCGTTGACCGTTGACAGTTGACAGTTGACCGTTGTGATTACTAATTCCCAATTCCCAATTCCCAATTCCCAATTCCCAATTCCCAATTCCCAATTCCCAATTCCCAATTCCCAATTCCTAATTCCCAATTCCCAATTCCCAATTCCCAATTATTGATGAACCCATCTGATATTTGGCTGTTTTTTGCCCCACCTGTAGTGGGAGGAATTATTGGCTATTTCACCAATGATATAGCTATCAAAATGTTATTTCGCCCCTATCGAGCTATTTATGTCAAAGGGCGGCAATTACCATTCACTCCCGGCTTGATCCCCCGCAACCAAGAGCGCTTAGCCAAGCGAATTTCGGACACAATTATGGGCTCGCTCCTGACACCAGAGGAGTTACAAAAATTAGCCCGTCG
Organism: Microcoleus sp. CAWBG640; assembly: GCF_020883015.1. Lineage (NCBI taxonomy): Bacteria > Bacillati > Cyanobacteriota > Cyanophyceae > Oscillatoriales > Microcoleaceae > Microcoleus > Microcoleus sp. CAWBG640. Next base: position 152,369 of record NZ_JAHRFC010000006.1, on the reverse strand, counting down.
CCTTTTACAAACCGAGCGAATGCAGTCGGTAATTCTCTGGCTATTGCAGTTAGCCTTGGATCAAGTTAAAGCAGATGCAGAGCAAAAAACTGCTAAAATTCTCGCCAACATTCTGCGAGATTTGCTAGGGGAATCAGTACCACGTATTCTCAAAATTTTGGCGCGACGGGAAGATTTTTTAGAAGCTCAGTTAAATCAAATTTTTGACCAAGTTTTGCTGGAAATTCAGCTAACCGAAGCTCAGGCTGGTCAATTGGCTGATTGGCTGTTACAGGTAGTAATACCGCCGGAAGTGTTGCGGCAGACTTTGATTGACTTTTTGACCGATCGCAATATTTCGATCATCGATGAAGGGTTTCGAGAAAAAACCAGCGGTACTTATTGGGTAGTCGCCAATTTGTTTGGTTTACGGAACACTTTAACTCGACTGCGGACTTTTTGTCTCGATGACAAAGAAGCGACAAATCAGCGCTTAGCAGAATTAACTGTGGCTTTGGGAATTCGCGGGCGGATTCAGGAGTGGCTGCAAAACTTGTCTATGCAAAATCTACCAGTTTCGACAGTGCGACAGTTACGCAAAACTATGCGCGACAGCGTTCGCAGCTACGTTCAAGAACGGGGCACGGAGGTACTTCAGGGATTTAGCAAGTCTATGGACTGGGAAAATATTTCTAAGTTAATTCTGAGTAGATTGCAGACTTCAGCCGTGATGAATGCTTCCCTGGAAATGGTCAGCCAAGAACTAGCTTTGGTTTTAGAGCGGTATCTGGAGCGGGATTTAGAAAATATTGTAGCTCAGGCGATCCCTATTTTAAATATCGATCAGGTGATTATCGATCGAGTTAAAGGTACTTCTCCTGAAGACTTGGAATTAGCAATTCAGGGAATTGTCAAAAGCGAGTTGCAAGGAATAGTCAATTTAGGTGGAATTTTGGGTGTTTTGGTCGGCTGTTTGCAGACTGTTGTGCTGTTGGTACAGCGATGATTTTTTTTGATGATTGTTAGATATTTGTTGTAGCATAAAATACACATCTTATTTAAATCTATGCCAGCTCCCAATCCCGACGATCGCCCCTACCGCCCCAAAAACCCCCGCAACCTCAGTCCCGAACAATACAAACGTTTAACAGCAGAGATAGCCGCTCCCTATCGACCTCTGCGACAGTTGGTCTATATCGCTTGCGGCGCATCTGGCTTCATTGGTGGCTTAGTTTTCCTCGCTAAAATTGCCTCCGGCCAGCAAGTTAGCTCTACTTTGCCCAATTTTGCCCTCCAAGTGGGAGTGGTGGCTCTGATGGTGTTTCTGTTCCGCTGGGAGCAGCGCGCCCAGGGCCAACCCCCAAAACAGAAGTAATAAAATTTTACTAATCTACACAAAAGTACATTTAAGGTAAGGAAAAGTTAAAAACATAAAGAAATCATTACGAAACCCTGGTTTGCGATCGATCCCTGTCATTATTGAAGGATGGGTTCAATTGGGGTCAGCAAATTTAAAGACCCTAATCATAAACCACTTTTAAGCCGTTCAAATGGGGTCAGCTTTCATAAAGACCCTAAACATAAAAACTAACTTTAGACTCACTGCCAGCCTTCACTTATAGAAGACCTGGTGGTGAGTTTTTTGATGCTGATTCCGGTACCAACGGACAGAATACTATCGGGGTTATTCACCCCCTTTTTGATCTGAGTCGCTAATTTCTCCCCCTCTGTACCTGTAACCCTCTCTCCCCCCTCTCCCCCTTACAGCAATGAAGGATTTTTTTACGCGGATTTGATATCGTATCTCCAGAACAGATTTACCTGGGCGGTAAGTAAATAAATATCGCTATAGTCGAAGTGGACAACAATATCTGGGGACTTTAGTATGAGATGGTCATTTTTCAAACAGCGGTGGACTTTATGTTTAGCCACAGGGGCGGGAATGTTGTTTTACAGCGGTGCTGCGCTGGCCTCTGAAAAGGTAGTCCTCAAATACAGTGTGATTCGGATGACTATACCAGTCAGCGAATTAGAAAGTTTCGCGGAAACTGGGAAAATGTCTTCTGGCTTAGAGATGCTGTTGGGACAAGCTAAACAAGACCCGGAAGCTATTCGCCGCCATCTGACGAGACCGGTTAAAGTCAATCCCAGGTTTTTGGATCGGACCCTGAATAGTAAAGTTGGAGACATGATTCTGGATGAAGTCGGTCAGGTAATTCACACTCCTTCTGGGAATGCAAATAAAGAGGCTTTGCGCGCGGCTTTGGTGCTGTCTGCCAGCAGTGATCATGAAATTACGTTACTGGAAACCATCAAGAATTATCCGACGACCGAAGTTGACGTTGAGGGCGATCGTTTGGTGGAAGCTTATGGCAAACTGGTAGCCTTGTCAGAACAATTGGGTGGTGTTTCCGAACGGCTCCAAGACCTTTTGAATAAGATTCGTCTACCTAAACTTTAGGAGACGATCTCAAATCAGGCAAATTTCTGAGTTTGTAGACAGAATAGTTCTCAACGTTCCGTATTTTCACTTATAAACAAGTTTTTTACCCAAAAAAATAGCACAAGTCTTTCTGTAACTTCCATATAATGAAATGCGAAACTATGGACATTATGAAATATCTATCTTAAGATATAGAAAAGCATCTCAAATCCCAAGATAACCGTACCTATTAGGGCGGTTGACTGCCATTCCATAGACTTTATTTACTGGATAAAAACTAGCAAAATGAACAACAATCCTATTCGGTCTAAAGATCGCTTCCTCGTATTTGGCTCTCCTGCGATCGAAGATGCTGAAATTCAGGAAGTCGTATCGACTATGCAAACAGGCTGGTTGGGTACGGGGCCAAAGGTTATGCGCTTTGAAAATGACTTCAAAGCTTACAAGGGTTCCGAGTACGCAATTGCAGTCAATTCCTGTACGGCAGGGCTGCATTTAAGTATCCTCGCTGCTTCGTTAAAACCAGGGGATGAAGTCATTACTACTCCGATGACTTTTTGTGCGACAGTTAACGCGATTATTCACGCAGGGGCAACACCTGTACTGGCAGATATCGACCCGGTGACCATGAATATTGACCCGGCGAAAGTTGAAGCTAAAATAACTTCCAAAACTAAGGCGATTTTGCCAGTTCACTTTGCAGGTCGTCCTTGCGATATGGATGCCCTGTGCGAAATTGCTCAACGCCACAACTTAAAGTTAATCGAAGACTGTGCTCACGCCATCGAAACAGAATATAAAGGACGGAAAGCAGGGACTTTTGGCGACTTTGGATGCTTCAGTTTTTATGTCACCAAAAACATCACTACGGGTGAAGGTGGCATGATTCTAAGTCGGAAACAAGAAGACGCTGACCGGCTCAAAATTTTGGCGCTGCACGGTATGAGCAAAGATGCTTGGAAGCGCTTCGGCGATTCAGGATACAAGCACTACCAAGTGGTGGAAGTCGGTTTTAAATACAATATGATGGATCTGCAAGCTGCGATCGGCATTCATCAAATGGAACGAGTTGCTCCTTATTGGAAGCGGCGCGAAGAGATTTGGCAGCGCTACAATGAAGCATTTGCCGATTTACCAATTACTCTGCCGTCAGACCCAGAACCAGACACAATTCATGCCTACCACCTATACACGATTTTGGTAGATGAAGCCACCGCAGGCATCAGCCGCGACGAGTTTCTTAACGCTATTAATGCTGAGAATATCGGTGTTGGCGTACATTACATGAGTATGGCAGAACATCCTGTCTATCAGGAAATGTTTGGATGGCAGCCGGAAGATTATCCGAATGCAAGTTACGTCGGACTCCGCACCATAAGTTTGCCAATTTCAGCCAAATTAACAGATGCAGATGTTGAAGATGTGATTGCTGCTGTTAAAAAATGTTTGGCCAAGGGTAAGGTTCTACCTCAATTAGAGGTGACAGCAGGCAAAGCTGCCTAGACTATTAGCCCCAAAAACATCTAATACCAAATCCGGGTTTTTCACCCCCTTTATTACTGTATGGGCGAGAGGGAGAAATTAGCGACCCACAGCCGAAATGGGGTGAAAAACCCGGATTTAGTCGGATATCTCTATTCCTCATGCTCGACTAATTGAAATGTTGAAGTACAAAGCTGAATTGATGGGAATAAAGGTAATAGAACAAGAAGAATCCTAAGATAGTTTAACACATTTCAATTTGTCCAGTTGCTAAGGAAAAAAATCAATAATGAATAAACAAATTGGCTACTTTATCCCTGAATTTCCAGGGCAAACTCATACTTGGATTTGGCGTGAATATCAAGCAATGCTGGATATTGGTATGAAACCTCACATCATCTCCACCCGCCGTCCGCCCACTAAGGTTGTACATACTTGGGCTCAGAAAGCCCAAAGTATCACCGATTATTTAGTCCCCTTTGAACTCAAAGATTTTGTAAATGTTCCCATCCAACTCATCAAAGCTGGTCCGATTGCTTGGTGGCGCTGTCTGAGTGTAATTGCCAATGCCAAGGATGTCTCTTTAGCTCAAAAGCTTTACTACTTGGTATTGGTCGTTATGGGTGCAAAGCTAGCTTGGTTGGCCAAAACCCAGGGCTGGTCTCACGTCCACGTTCATTCCTGTGGCAATGCTGCTAATATAGCCCTATTTGCCTCGATACTTTCCGATATTACTTATAGTGTCGCCCTTCTCGGTCAGTTAGAAGATTTTGGGGGCAATCAAGAGCAAAAATGGCAACATTCTGCTTTTGCTTCTGTGATGTCTGAACAACTTCTCTACTCTATCAAAGATGAGCTAGAAGGTTTCTTGCCCAAGGATGTGAGAGTTTCACCAGTGGGTGTTAATCTCGATGAAATTAAGCGTGAAACTCCCTACACTCCTTGGCAGGAAGGGACTCAATGCCGAATTTATACTTGTGGCCGTCTCAATATAGCTAAAGGACACAAGTACCTGATTGAGTCAATTAAGTTGCTTCGAGAACGAGGGTTTGACGTCCGTTTACAGATTGCTGGGGAGGATGGAAATGCTGGTAATGGCTACCGGAAAGAATTGGAAAAATTCATTGCGGATGAATCAATGTCTGATTATGTTCAACTGCTGGGTTCTGTCTCCGAAGAACGAAATCGGCAAGGTTATAAAGAGGCTGATATTTTTGCTTTACCCAGCCTAAAAGAGGGAATTTCTGTAGCGGTTATGGAAGCAATGGCTATGGAAACTCCCGTAGTAGTTACCCATGTGGGTGGGATGGCGGAACTGATAGATAGCGGCGTTGACGGTATGCTGGTCCCGGCGGAAAATCCCGAAAAAATGGCAGATGCGATCGCAAAATTGTTACAGGACAAAGAGTTAACTTTGAGTCTGACTCAAAAATCACGACAGAAGATTGCTGATAAATTCCACCATCGGCGCAGCGCTCAGATTTTACTTGAATCCTTGGAGCATCTCAACTAAATTTTGGCAAAATTCAATTCGGTGATTTTTTGAGTAGGGCCCGATAACGTCCTAGCTCCTGAATATAAGGAGCTAGGATATTTATATTAATTTTGAAATGCCCTTGCTGCTGAAAAATCGTGAAATTAACGCCTTGTTTCAAGTTGGTTTTAAACCAGGGGCGATGGGAAGCTACTATGAGTTACAACATTTCGCTTCGCAGCACTCAGTAAGCCAAAGTTGCTAAAGTTTCTCGCAAATAGGAGCGAACTTGCTGGTCGATGCTGACAGTTGCCTGCTGATTCTCAAAATTTCGCTCTAGCTGCCAGCGTTGAAATCCAGAACTTGCGCCGATCGCTTTTTTGAGACTGCCCCAGATTTGAGAATCTTCGTACAGCTCGATCGGCTCTGCTGCTTGAGGTTCTTGTGCGATCGTTTGTGCATTCGCCATATTTTTATACCTCTGTTTTAATCCCCTGTGAGGATTTAAAGCTTACCTTGACAATTTCCATTATATATTCTCCTCTGCCAATAGCAAATGAAAAATCAAAATAACCTCAAATTAAAAATTAGATATTGAATGTTAATAATCTCAATAACTTTCAATTAATAACTATTGATTTATTATCACACTATTTTTAAATCAGCAGTATCTTAAAATACAATTGAATCCGGGGCTGGTTATTTTTTTAATCCTAAATCCCCAATCCCAAATGTCGCATGGCCACGCTCAAATCCCATCTCCCTCTTCTGGTGTCCCCCGATCTCCAGCCTCGGCAAAAGTGGGTAAAATGCGATCGACCTGCCAGCCTGCGATCGTGAAATCGAGCCCAACTTTATCCAAAACATGAGGCTGTCTCGCTGCCAATTCTGATTCCGGTGTCAGCAATACAGCCAGGACACTAGCAGGCACCTGCAAGAACAAATTGCTAGCTAGAAAAGCCCCAGCAGCCAACAGCAATCCAGCCAATCGCCATTGAGGAGGAAAAGGAGCGACGGAAGCTGCCAGGGGAGAAAATCGATATAGTTGCCATAAAATTACTGCCAGCAAAATAGCTAAAAACAGAGCTAATCCTTGATTTAAGCGAGATTTAAACCCAGCCAGAATCCGCTGCTGTGCATTTGTGAGATTCTGGGGTTTCACCGCCACCACTAAAATACTAAAAATGTAAAAAGGACGGAACCACTGCATCCAGAGCACAGGCCCAATACCTGCGGCCCCGACTAAAAATACTTCCAGCCACACTGGCAGCAGCGGAGAACCCACCGCTAGTCCCAGCCAACAAAGTCCAAGGAAAATTGGCAATGCAGCCAGCCCAGCCAGGTGAATCCACAAAAAAGGTTCAGACCAAAAAGAACGCATAAGTAGAAGGAAGAAGGAAGAAGGAAGAAGGAAGAAGGAAGAAGGAAGAAGGAAGAAGGAAGAATGCTTAAAACTCAAGGCTGGTAATTAACCAGCCTTGAGTCCCCGATCCACAATTGAGAATCCAAAATTATGCTGAGAGCGTGCGACGTTTAGTCACCATTCGGTAGGCTTCTATCATGTCGCCTTGGGCCCAGTCGGTAAACCCATTCAAGGAAATGCCACATTCAAAGCCAGTATTGACTTCCTTAGCATCTTCCTTCATCCGTTTCAGGGAGTCGAGGACACCTTCATAGACGACATTGTTGCCACGGCGCACCCGCACCTTGCAATTGCGAATGACCTTGCCAGAAAGTACCATACATCCAGCCACAGCTCCACGACCGATCGCGAACACAGCGCGCACTTCGACTTGACCCAGAGGTTCTTCCACCAGTTCGGGTTCCAGCAAGCCTTCCATCGCCCCTTGAATGTCATCCAACAGGTTGTAGATGATGCTGTATTCCCGCACGTCTACCCCTGCTTGGTCGGCTGCTTGGCGAGCGCCGGTGGCGAGGGTAGTATTGAACCCGATTATCACGGCACTACTAGCCGCGGCGAGGTCAACGTCGGTTTCTGTGACTTCCCCAGGAGCAGATAGGAGTAATCGGAGTTGAACTTCTTTTTGAGGAAGTTGGGTCAGAGCGCCGACAATGGCTTCTAGGGAGCCTTGGACATCTGCCTTCAAGATCAAGTTTAGTTCCTTGAGAACGCCTTCCTTAGCTTGTTGAGAGAAGCCACTGAGGCTGATTCTGCCACCTTGCAACAGACGGGAATCTCGTTGGGATGTAGCTCTGCCGCTGGCGATCGCCGCTGCTTCTTTTTCGTTGGCGAAGACATCGAATTCGTCTCCAGCACGAGGCACTTCTCGCAGCCCCAGCACTTCCACCGCAAAAGATGGACTTGCTTGTTCGACGCGAGCGCCCCGATCGTCGATCATAGCCCGCACCTTACCCAAGGCCGAGCCTGCGACCACAATATCGCCTACCCGCAGAGTACCGTTTTGGACTAGCAGAGTTGCCACCGGACCCCTTGCCTTGTCGAGGTGAGCTTCAATCACCGTACCCTTAGCCGAGCGATTCGGGTTGGCGTTGAGGTCTTCCATTTCCGCGACTGTCAAGATCATTTCCAACAGCGTATCGAGGTTTTCGCCTCGGATCGCGCTGACAGGAACCATCGTGATATCGCCGCCCCAGTCATCTGCAACCAAGCCGTACTCTGTCAGCTCTTGCTTCACCCGTTCCGGCTGAGCGCCCTCCTTGTCAATTTTATTGATCGCCACCACAATTGGCACTTTAGCCGCTTTCGCGTGACTGATCGCTTCAATTGTTTGGGGTCGCACGCCATCATCCGCCGCCACCACCAAGATGGCAACGTCTGTGACACGAGTTCCGCGAGCACGCATTGCTGTAAAGGCTTCGTGACCAGGAGTATCCAAAAATACCACCTGCTGGCTCTTGCCTTCGTGTTCCACATCTACGTGGTAAGCACCAATGTGCTGGGTAATACCGCCAGCTTCTCCCTGAGCCACCTTAGTTTTGCGGATCGAGTCGAGCAAGGTAGTTTTACCATGATCCACGTGACCCATAATCGTGACTACTGGCGGACGGCGTTGGAGGTATTCCAAATCTGTTGCGTCCAGCATATCGATTACTTTGATAGCTGGGGCTACTTTTTCAGGGGTTTCTACCTCTATGCCCATTTCTTCAGCTACCATTCTCACCGCTGCAATATCCAGGGTTTCGGTAATGTTGACCGCAATACCTTTAGAGAACAGCCGCTTGATAATTTCGGTTTCGGGAACAGCCAGAGTAGCTGCGAGTTCCTGAACCGTCATCGGCCTGCTGAGTTCCAGTGTTTCTGGACGTTCTACTTTTGTTTCGGCTGCTTTGCCACGATTATTACCCCGTCCACCACTGGAACCAGAGGAGCTCTTATCGTGAGAAGGGCCTGGTCTCTTGTTTTTGCCACTGCTTCCGGGTGCACCCGGAGTTGGTGTTGATTTGAGTGCTGCTGGTGACTTCGCCTTAGCAGGGCGGGCTAGCGACAGGCTGACCATTACTGGTGCTGGCATATCCAAGCCGTTTTCTAAGTCATCGTCATCCTCATCGATGGGTTTTAAGCGAGAACGTTTGACCTTACCAGCTTTGGCTGCTTTGCTAGCTGCATCTGGGTTTTCGTCATCATCTTCTTCCCAAATGACCTGTGTCTTTTTGGCTGGCTTTGGCAGCGTCGGCTTAGGAAGGAGAAGAGTATCCAGCAACAACGACGTATCGTCTCCGTCATCGTCTCCGTCTTCTCCGGTGGCTGAGATGTCACCGCCCCGGCTGCGCAGCCCGGCGGCTGAAGTTGCGGGGGCAAGGCTCCGGCGCGGGCCGCCTGGGCTTGGTCGCTCTGCCAGTTGAGTTTTGACGCTTCCTGGTCCATCTAGGCGTGGTCTTTGGGCGCGAGATTCGGTACCACCGGCTGCTGGTCTGGTGGGTCGAGTCGGTTTAGCAGGTGCTTCCCGACTTTCTGCCTGTTCTGATTGTTCTTGCTCAGTTTTGGCAACTTTGATGATCGGCCTATTTCCCTGAGTCAGTTGGGTGCGATTAGCAGACTCTCCGGCGGGTCTGACTGGTGGCGATGTCAGCTTTGCCGACGGCCCCGGAGGGGTGCTGGCAACGCGCTGAATTCGTTCGGGGGCTTTTTCCAAGGACGGTTGGGCTGCTATCGCTGCCGGAGCCTCGGTGTTGGTTTCTGGGTCGATATCACCTACAGTTTGAGACACTGTTGCTGACGAAGGCGCTGCTGATGGAGCATTCGGCTTCGACAGTACGGGTCGATTGATATTTGGCTTAGCCGGAGGTTGGAGCTGTTGAGCCGCTGGAGATTTGGGAGGAGTGGCGACGGTTGCCTGTGTTTTTTTTCTCTCCTCGTTCCCCGGCTGCTGGGAGTTTGCACCAGCCTGGGGTCGTACTTTTGGACTGCGTATTTCTAAAATTTGCTGCTTTTTTTGTTGATCGTTAGGATGAGGGCCAGATTCTCTAGATGGCGCTGCTGCTCTTTCGGGGGGAGCTGGCTTGCCGGGGGAAGAGTGGCTGGCTACGTATTTTTCCGCCGTTTTGCGAATGCGTTCTGCTTCTGATTCTGTGATTGTGCTGCTGTGGCTCTTGACTGAAATATTGAGCCGCTCGCACACTGCCAAGATGTCTTTATTATCCAAATTTAGTTCCCGTGATAACTCGTAAATTCTTACTTTGCCGTTGTTCATCCACTCTGCCCTCTGTTATGCCAACCAGTTTTTACATTTTGATTTTTTGTTCTAATGACGACATCATTCGCTGTGATTGATTTCAGTGTCAGGAATCGGGGTTTTGGTACTCTCTCAGCAGTTCCATCTATAAAAATGCAACCTAGCTGAAGTCTGCGATCGGAGAATTCTCAAGTTTTTTTGAGAACTTAGAACTCAGAAGTCTAAGTTTTGGCAAAAGCCACTTTCTCCAACTTCTTAGTTCCCTTTTCTACCTTGAGGATACCTCTGCTAGTACCCCACCCTTATCTAATCTGACACAAATCTTTCCAGACTGGTGGGCAGATCGGATTGGGGTTTTAGTGGTCGCACTACCGGTAATTACAGGTAGGGCTGCCAAGAGGGTTTGTACGGAGGAAGCCGAGGGTTTGTCGGCTTTGACCTTTAAGAGGCGCAGTCAGAGGTGGCTAAACGCTGCCAAAGTGTTTGGTACAGTTGGTCAGACACAGGCGCTTTGAGCGATCGCCCAAGTCGATTTTTTTTCTGAGCTGCTTTGAGGCATTCTGCTTGCGGACAAAGGTAAGCTGAACGACCCATGCCAAGATCTAATTGTACCTGATGAGAAGGATAGACCCTGACTACTCTCCAAAAAGCTTCTTTTGGAGCTACTTTTCGACAACTTGCACAGCATCGGTAGTTCGGTTTCATCATTTACGTCATTTACGATCGGACCCTGGCTTCGGTTTCGTCGATTGTGCCGACATCTTCTGCCTCCGATGAACTTTCCTGGTCCTCCTGGAATTCTGCTTCTTCCTCTGCTGCTAGTCGATCGAGTGTAGTCTCTTCTGCTGCCAATTTACTGTCTTCTGCCTCACGATCGTACTTAGCAATATCTTTGATATCGATTTTCCAACCTGTGAGGCGGGCTGCGAGGCGGACGTTTTGACCTTCTTTACCGATCGCCAGACTAAGTTGGTCTTCAGCGACCAAAATGTGTGCTCGCCTGCCTTCTGGCGCAACTAAACGCACTTCATCTACCCTAGCCGGACTCAGAGCATTAGCAATATAAGTTGCGGGGTCTGGAGACCAGCGAATCACATCGATTTTTTCCCCCCGCAATTCGTTAACTACTACCTGAATCCGCGATCCCCGCGCTCCGATGCAGGCTCCTACGGGGTCTACGTCTCGATCGAGAGTATCAACTGCTATTTTAGTCCGAGGACCGACGTGGCGGGAAGGGGGATTTGCCTCTCTAGCTACGGCAACAATTCTCACCACTCCGTCTTCTATTTCGGGTACTTCGTTGGCAAATAAATAAACTACCAAACCTGCGTCTGCTCTAGAGACAAGTAACTGCGGTCCTCTAGTAGAGCCTTCGCCTACTTTTTTGAGGTACACCTTAAATGTAGCATTGGCGCGGTAATTATCATTGGGCAACTGTTCGCGTTTCGGGAGTTCGGCATCTACTTCTGGCTGACCAAAACTGCTAGTGACTGCTAAAATTACCGACTGTCTCTCAAACCTGAGCACTCTTGCTTGAAGAACAGTTTCTTCTAAATCTTTAAACTCTTCTTGAATCATTTTGCGCTGTTGGTCGCGCAGTTTTTGAGCCAGCACTTGTTTAGTCTGGATGGCTGCCATCCGACCAAATTCTTTTTGATTTGGCGTTACGTCTACCAGCACGATGCTACCGGGTTGAGCTTCTGTGGCTACTTCCTGTACTTCGGAAAGTGCTATTTCGTGGTCGGGATTGACGACTTCTTCGACAATAGTTTTGTTTGCTAAAACGCGAAAACCTTCTTGTTCTGCATCTAGTTCTACATCAAAATTATCAAAGTATTCTTCACTGAAATGGTCTAATTTTTGGGTGCGACGGTAGCGTTCGTATCCTTTGAGGAGGGCTTCTCGTAAGGCTGCTTGAACTGCGTGTTTGGGCAAGTTTCTTTCTTTGCTAATACCTTCGACCATTTCTTTGAGTCCGGGCAGAGGAACCATTGACATATAAAACACTCCTTTTTGTAATTGGGTAATCGGGCCTTGGGCAGTTGTGCCCGCCTAGTCGAAGTATCGGTCATCGGCAATTGCCGAGGGTAAATTATGAGTGATGAGGGATTAGTAGAACTCAAGACTCAAAACTTCCTTTTACATCTCTTTTCCTTCGTCTAGTTCAACTTTGGCAATCTGAAGACGGGGAATTTTAATTTGTCGCCCTTTTTGATTGAGATAAACTGTTGTTTCATCGCGACCCACCAGTAGTCCTTTCCACTCTTTGATTCGCGATTCCGGTTCGGTGGCTTTGACTGTGACGGGGAAACCTTTAAAGGTAATGAATTCTCGATCGCTGCTGAGCAATCGGGATATACCAGGACTGGAAATCTCTAGCACGTAGGCATCGGGTATGATGTCGGCTGCGTCTAATTCTGGTTCGAGAGCTATGCTCATCCGCTCGCAGTCGGCTAAACCGATGTCTTGCTGGACGTTGCGGATGTCTATCCGTAAGACTGGTGGATTTTGGTTGGTGTGAAACACTGCTCCCACTACTTCCAATCCCAGTGTTTCGGCAACGGGGGTAGCTAAGTCAATGATTTGTGGGATTAGGGGATGAGTCATATTGAATATTTAAGCTAAAACTCCTGAACTCGGACACGGGCCTGGATCAGTCCTAAACTTGCAAGTCTGATGCCCTGAGCTTTTTTCCTGCGACTAATGCAACAAAAAAAGTGGGCTTGACCCACTGCTTCATAAAACTTACCTAGACTTACCCAAAGCTATCCTTTGGATAATTAGTGTTCACTTCCTACGCTGTTGGGTGGTCGGCCATCCCAAGATAAGTAGGCTAGCCCCCTCAAGCCGAGGGTTGTTCCCAGTTGAAAATGTTCTCTCCTGGCGTTTAAATCGCGGTAAATTGACATACCACAAACAGGACTACGATCAGTCCTGAGACTCAGTAGTGAAGTTTGAGAACTATCTCCGGTATCAAACTATTGCACAATTGTCAAAAAGTTTTTGAGGGGCGGGCCATAAGATCCCCACTCCACAAGCAAATTTACTTTTTGTGCAACAAGCATTTTGCCTGTTGGCAACAGAGGTACAAGCTTTGAGTTCGATCGCAGTTAATCTCAAATCTCAGTTTAGCTCGATCGCCCGCCCAGTGACAAACCCCCTTGGGATCTCGGCGATTCGCCGACGGGGGGAGTGGGGAGATGGGGACAGAAGCGGGAAAATCTTCCATCTTCCATCTTCCTAACGCGGGGCTATGCGTTGCAGTTCTTTGGCTTGTTCTAAAATTTTCTCGAAGTCTTCTTCACTCAACCGCTGGATGTAGTTGATTTTAAACTCTTCCAGGAAGTCGCAAAGCAACATTTGTATTTCTTGCCAAGTTTGCTGCTGTTGCAGTTCAGCTCCCAAAGCTTGCCCGAAATGCTGGACTAGCTGGCTTGAGAGTTTGGTTCCTATAGGGTCTTCGCTGGCGATTTTGAAGGCTTCGTAAGCATCTTGGGGACCGAGTGTGGCTAGTTTCGAGAGTTCTGCCACTAATTGCTCTGCTAGCTGTTCCGGCAGGTTTCCCAATCCGGGTACTTGCTTCCATCCTTGATAAAGGGGGGATTGTTTGAGAAATAGTTCTATATTGTAACGCAGGAGGGCTTCTAGGTCTGGCTGGAGTTGAGGGAGGACTTTGTAGACGGTGATTTGGACTAAATGAGTGGCGATCGCTTCTATTTCGTTGATATTATTAATGTCTAAATATCGCTGTTTCTGAGATTGAAAAAGTTGCTTGGCTAGTTCGCCACTACTAATTGATTGTTGCATCTGGTTGATGAGCTGAATTACCACTACTTCTGTTAATTCTTGGGCAAAGTTGGCGACGAAACCCCGGCTGATTTGGGTGCGAATGGGTTGGAGATCCGGCATTTTGGCTTGGTGGATGCGGATGGTGACAGTTAATACTCGCAATAGTCGCCATCCGGGGATCAGCATGAAAATGTCGTACCACCGCCAGAGCATGGCTGCCCGCCAAGTGACGCTGCGGTGGCGGCGACTGATGGTGTAGGTGCGGGCTAAAAATTCGATCGCAAATATGAGAATAAATGGGAGGTCAATTTTCCAAAAATTGTCGGTAAATTCGCCGTTTTCTCCGATCGCCCGGTAATAGTTGGTGGCGATTAATGGCTTGATTTTGGCATCAAACCAGTTGATTTCTGTTTGCCAACCTTTTCTGGTTAAATAGTCTTGGCTCCAGAATGTTTTGAATGATTGTTTTGCCGAGTCTTCTGGGTTGGGAGCGCGATCGCGCATTCTGTCTTTAATTTTTTCTAACGTGCCGCTTTTTGATGCTACTCGAAAGGGGTCTTCGTCGATCATTTTGACACTCAGATTGTCTAGTTCCTGCAATTTAGCTGTTACTTGAGGAGAGGCTAAGCCTGTTTGCACTACTTGATTTTTTAATTCATCTAAGCTTTCTAGATATTTTTGGGTATCTCGGTGGGGTTGAATTCCTTTAAATGGATCGTAGACTTGGGTGAGGAGGGGCAGTTGCCGGCAGTAGAAATCACGCCACGGAACGTAACTGATGTCAAATAATACTAGGCTTAAATTTCCGAGTGCTATCAAAGCCATTAAGCGCTCGATCCAGGGTATTTTGGGAGATTTTTTGGGGGATTTGGAATTTTTAGATGGCTGAAGTTTGAGTGTCATTCTATTTGGTCGTTGGGATGATAAATTGGGGATATTTCAGAAAACTATGCTCAATTATTTCAGGTCATTAACTGCTGTTTTTACTCCATAATAACTGCGTGGTTTTATTAAATTATACTAGAATTATTTTGAGGTATCATACTTTTGGTATTTTTTCAAAAATTGTGGCATTTGGTAAAATTTATTGTTAACAATAATACATATATTCACAGAAAACATGGAAAGCAACTAAGCCGATAGCTAGGATTTATTAATGCCTATTTGTAACAGTACAATTAGATGTTTTAGGCAATGAGAAATTTCTGGGGGGTCGATCAGAAGTGGGCGCTCCTATTGGAATTACTCTGGATAGATGAGTTGACCTGATTGTTTTATTGTACTCAGGATGGGAGCGATCGAGTATGGTGTCTGTTTTAGGCTCTACAGGCTGGCGGTGGCAAAAATTGAAAGTAGTTGGGGCGATGGGCCTTTTTGACTGCTAAATGACAACTGGTTGGGATGAAGCTCTGTTTGTGGAATATACTGCATCGATCGAGCTTCGGTGTCAAACTGGGACTCTGAGTTTGAGGTAAAAGGCTCAAGAGAGCTATACTTGCTGTGGGGCAGTCTGGCGAGAACTCCCCTCAGCGGTGCCCCAGGCAGCCTCTGTGCTGATGTTCTGAGTTTTGCGCCCAAAAAAACAGCTCGCGATCGCACTCTTGAATAAAAGGACACTCTGAGTATAATTTTGTTCACCCGTTTTTAATATATGACCTACTGCCTTAATCTCGATTGCCCAAAAGACAAGCGTCAGAACCCA
This sequence comes from Microcoleus sp. CAWBG640, assembly GCF_020883015.1. Classification (NCBI taxonomy): domain Bacteria; kingdom Bacillati; phylum Cyanobacteriota; class Cyanophyceae; order Oscillatoriales; family Microcoleaceae; genus Microcoleus; species Microcoleus sp. CAWBG640. Next base: position 136,845 of record NZ_JAHRFC010000006.1, on the reverse strand, counting down.
CCAGGCACGAAGTATTGTCTTAATTGCGGTTCTAAATTGCTGCTAAAAGACCTTTATGCAGCAACTGAACCGCTGCGCGATGGGGGATTTGGCAGAACTTTTCGGGCTGTTAATCACGGGAAGTTTGAAGAAATGTGCGTAATCAAACAGTTGTCACCACCACAGGAATTTCAGCGGAAACCGAGTCATTTTAAAAAGTATGTCAGGTTGTTTGAACAAGAAGCAAGACGGCTCTATGAACTCAAACATTCCCAAATCCCGCAGTTAATTTCTTATTTTGAGGAAGATGGGCGCTTGTATTTAGTGCAAGAGTTTATTGATGGCAATAACTTAAAGGATGAGTTAGAAAAATATGGTGCTTATAGCGAAATTAAAACTAGAGAACTGCTCTTAGATTTGTTGCCTTTGCTGAATTTTGTTCATGAGCGGAATGTAATTCACCGGGATATTAAGCCGGAAAACGTGATTCGTCGCAATCGCGATCGCAAATTGGTACTGATCGATTTTGGGGTTTCTAAACAGGTAGTAGCAGCAGCTCCTAGCCAAGCAGGAACTAAGTTGGGAACTCCGGGCTATGCGGCTCTAGAACAGCGGCACGGTAAGGCTGTTCCTGCTAGTGACCTTTACAGTTTGGGGGTGACTTGCATTCGCTTGCTGACTTCTGTGATGCCTTATTTGGATATCTACGGAGACATTCATGATGACCTTTATGACCCCCTTGAAGGTCGCTGGCTGTGGAGGGAGGCTTTGCCTAAAGGTACAAAGATTAGCCAAGATTTAGGGCAAATTTTGGATAAGTTGATTCAGGAGTATGTTAAAGACCGCTATAAGTCTGCTCTGGAAGTTTTGGAGGTTTTAAGACCTACTTCTGTGGTGGTAGTACCATCGATACCAAAGTCGCAGCAACCAACTGTTGTTGTTAGTCCTTCTATACCAACTCAACCGGTAACTCAAACTCCGCTAGTTTCCGTTAATTTAGAATCGGAAAAAGGTATTGACTATTCTCTGTTGGAAAGACTGCTGACTGAGAAAAATTGGCGTGCTGCTGATGAGGAAACTTCTCTGAAAATGTTGGAGGTGATGGAGCAAACCTCAAGAGGTTATTTGAGTGAGGAAGATATTAGGAAGTTTCCGGGTAAGGATTTACAGACTATAGACCAACTTTGGGTGCGTCACAGTCATCGCCGATTCGGTTTTTCGGTGCAAAAGGGTCTGTGGGTAAAGTCTGGTGGAAAGCCTGGAGTTTATGATGCTACTGTTTGGGAAAAGTTTGGCGATCGTGTGGGCTGGCGGATTAATAATCAATGGGTATACTATTCTGAGATAAATTTTACTTCTAAGGCGAAGCCTGGACATTTGCCTGGTGGGACTGTTTTTGGATGGGAAGGTGGGGTTTTGTGCGGTGTTTTGGGTTTGGGTGGGATTTGGTTTTTGTTGTCACGGCGAGATGTGTAATTATTGGTTATTGGTTATTGGTTATTTGTTATTTGTTATTTGTTATTGGTTATTTGTTATTCCCAATTCCCAATTCCCCATTCCCAATTCCCCATTCCCAATTCCCCATTCCCAATTCCCCATTCCCAATTCCCCATTCCCAATTGCCCATTGGCCTAAATGATGTGTTTTTTATAAATGAGCTATAAAAATAAGCAGCAAATAAGATATAATCACAAACTATTTTTCTGTGATATGTTTTGAGAGAAGGGCAAGTTTACAAAGTCAACATCCAGTCCTCAGCGCTGTCTCAGCATGGTTGACTGGCTTTGGCTCCCATTGAAAAAGGAGATATATCTATTATGCTGCAAGAAAAATGTCTGAAGCCGTGGACTGTGGTTCGATCGCTTCCGAATTTGGAAAAGGTGGTTGTAGGTCAGTTTCGTAGTTGGTCTGATGCAGACGGTCACTTGCAAATTCTCAAGCGCATGGTTCCGGCCGACAGGTTGACTGTTGTGTTCGATCCTGTAGTTCCAGCCTGATCCACTACGCACTGATAACTTTGGCGAGGCAAACAAGACCCTTCGTAGCTGTATACACACATTTACCAAAATATAGCGTGCATTAGGTAGATACTGCGAAGGTGGAGGAACAGGAGCAGAGTTTCCCACCCGATAAATGGGAGTCTCCTTTGGAGATTGTCTCTTTCCTAAAAACTGGAATTGTGAGAATTTTTAGATGTGGGTGATTGACAGTTGCCCACATTTGTTTACCAGAAAAATGGGTTGAAAGCCTCGTCCTTGTAGGACGGCTTTAACTTCCGAAACCAGTGTGGTCGCTATTGGCTCAATGGTTGGAATACTTTGGGAAGGTGTACGGAAAAACAGTAGTTGCTGTTCCACCTCAGTAAACTTCTCAAATGTGTTCGGGATGTGGCAATCTCGTTAAGAAATCTCTATCAACTCGATCCCATATTTGTGGCTGCGGTACGGTTTTAAATCGCGATCGACTGTAAGTAGCCACAGTGGTCTGGAAAAGAAAACGCTAACATAAAAGAAATTATACAATTTCGGAGTTAATACTTGACACTTCCACAAGGCCGCGAAAGCGTCCTAGATTGGCTCAGAGACCACGTTCCTGCTGCTCGCATCACACATATTCTCGGAGTCGAGCAATCCGCAGGTGACTTGGCTCGCCTTTACGGCCTCGATGAAGCTAAAGCTCGATCGGCCGGATTGTTGCATGATTTGGCAAAATACTTCAAACCTCAACTGCTACTGGAAATGGCAAAGGGGGAAGGTTTAGAGCTAGACTCGGTGTTAATAGCGCACCCACACCTGCTACACGCAGATGTCAGCGCCATTGTCGCCAGAGATGAGTTTGGGGTGGTCGATCGAGAAATATTGGACGCAATTGCTAACCATACCCTCGGCAGACCAAATATGAGTCAGCTCAGTTGTACCGTATTTGTAGCGGATACGATCGAGCCTAGCCGCGGTAACACCCCCGAACTAGAAGCGCTGCGTTCGGCAAGCGTGCAAAATCTTTATGCCGCCGTCTGGCAAGCCAGCGATTATGCTCTTAAATATTTGCTAGAAACTCGGTGCTACATCCACCCGCGGACGGTACTTACCCGCAATTGGGCGCTGCAAATGGCTAGAGCTAGTACCTAGCTAGCTATTAAATAGACAAGGTGGTACACTTATAGACAAATCTACGATGTACCATTTTGTTCAAACCCTGCGCGATTCCCAAAAAAGCTTGGATTATCAGTAAAGACACTCGCTTTCGCAGGGATGTTTCGGGGAAGTTACCAGCCAAACGCACCCTGTCGGGTCATCGGTGAAATCCAGTGTTGAGGTCGAACAATGCTTTTATCCATCAAAACAAAATTAAAGCTAAACAAGAGTCTATCAACAATTATGAGCAAACACGCAGGAATCGCGAGGTTTACTTATAACTGGGGATTGGCTACTTGGAGCAACCTTTATAAAGATGGAGTAGCGCCCAACAAATACCTGCTTAAGAAATTCTTCAACAATCATGTGAAACCTGAGTTTACATGGATTAAAGAAACAGGAATCTGCCAGAAGATAACTCAATACGCTTTTGACAATCTTGGAGACTCTTTCTCCTTATTTTTCAAGAAAAAAGGTGGATATCCTAAGTTCAAGAAAAAAGGACATCACGACTCTTTCACGATAGATGCAGGTGGCAAGCCTATTCCTGTGGGCGGTACGTCTATAAAGTTACCGACAATAGGCTGGGTAAAAACCCATGAAGGACTACCTCACACGACTTGCAAGTCAATTACTATTTCACGTACTGCCGATAGTTGGTTTATCGCCTTTGCTTATGAACAAAATCATGAACCGACCATCAAAAGTCATGAGGTTGTAGGAGTTGATTTGGGAGTAAAAGAGTTAGCTACCCTTTCAACGGGCGTAGTATTTCCCAACCCAAAACACTACAAAGTGCATCAGGCAAAACTCAAGAGATTATCAAGAGTTCTGGCGAGAAAAGTGAAAGGCTCTAATAATAGACAGAAAGCTAAAGTCCAGCTAGGGAAACATCATGCAAAAATAGCCAACCTGAGAAAAAACACTCTGCATCAAATCACTACTTACTTATGCAAAAACCACGCAAGGATAGTAGTAGAAGATTTGAAGGTCAGTGGGATGCTAAAGAATCACAAGCTAGCGCAGGTAATAGCTGACTGTGGATTCCATGAATTCAAACGTCAGTTAGAATACAAGGCTAAAAAGTTTGGTTGTGAAATAATCATTGCTGATCGTTGGTTTCCGTCAACCAAAACCTGTTCAAATTGCGGACATATACAAGATATGCCACTAAAAGAAAGGACTTACAACTGTGGAAGTTGCGGTCATGGGATGGACAGGGATTTGAATGCAGCCATTAATTTATCGCGGTTGGCTAAACCGTGAAAGCTTGCCCAGGGATAGCCGCTCCCATGCTCCCAATGAAGCAAGAAGCAAATGTCTAGACTTGTCTAGGATTTGTCTAGCAGCGAAAGAAACAAGAAATTTGACGGGGGAGTCGATCGCACCAATCACAAGTTAAAAGCAAAATTTACAAATTGAAGCTGACAGGTAGTTGCAGCTTAACACCAGCTTTCAATTTTTGGTGACTGATTGTCTATTATAATAAGTAGCAATTATCTCAAAAAACGACTACCCAAGACAGTCTAATGCTCAAAGGTCAAAAAATACTCTGTCCCCAAAAAGATCTGTGAGCGTTAACAGAATCTACCAAAATCATCGTAGAACAACTGCTGCAATTATCAAACAACCTGTTGAAAGTTGTCACCTATGAGACCCACAGAAATAATTTACTGATGGTCATCCACTCAAATCAAGAAATCGAAAGTTTCATCAAACTCAAGGGAGATCGTCAATTAGCCCTTACTTAGGAACTTAAACACTGAATGTCAGATAGAACCCAACTCGAATATACCTTGGCTCAGTCTACAGCCACTCCAGGTGCATCCCCAGACCCAACCCGCCCCCTAGCTTTGACCATTGCCCGTGCTGCCGAAGACCGCAAAGGGGATGATATTGTCTTGCTTCGGGTATCAGAAGTGTGCTACTTAGCAGATTACTTTGCGATCGTCACCGGATTTTCCAACGTGCAGGTACGAGCTATCTCCCAAGCGATCGCCGACCAAGTAGAAGCAGAATGGGATCGCTTGCCACTGCGCATAGAAGGGCAATCAGATGCCAGTTGGGTAGTGATGGACTACGGCGACGCGATCATACACATCTTGAAACCTCAAGAGCGTGAATTCTACAATTTAGAAGCGTTCTGGGGACACGCCGAACGCATTGACTTTTCTGTCGCGCCGAGAGGATAGCTAATGTGAAAGACACTTCTGTTTCTATTTGTCCTGTTCCGCAAGAACAGCGACCACTCAATGAATACCAAGAACTCAAAGAGTCCTGGTTTTTTAGTTGGGCAACTCTCACTTGGTCTGAGTATTTGGCAAAACTGGCTTGGGTGTGGGGTTGGAGTTGCTTGGTATCCGGGCCGATAGCTGCTGCGAGCTTTGTTCCGGTCAAGTATCCAGTTCAGTTTGCCCTCAGTGGTGCCGCTGGTGCCACTTTTATTCTAGGATTAGCTTTGCTGCGACTGTACTTGGGTTGGTTCTATGTGCGATCGCGCCTTTCTAACCCCACAGTCGTTTACGAAGAATCTGGCTGGTATGACGGTCAATCCTGGGTGAAAACTCCTGAAGTCTTGCTTCAAGACCAGTTAATTGTCAACTACCAGCTAGAACCAATTCTGAAGCGTCTGCGGCAGACATTTTATGGTTTGACGGTATTCCTGTTTGCCGGGGGAGTAATTTGGAGTTGTTTGTAATCGGCAATGGGTGCTGGGGGATTATTGAGTTGTGAGCGATCGGTTTTGGCTGCAAGATCCAATTTGTAACTGACAAATCGCAACTGATAAATTACACTCGCAATTCATAAATTCCTCAAGCCCAATCTAAAATCTAAACTCTAAAATCTAAAATTGATATGACAAGGGGAAAACGAACCCAAGCTCCAGAACTGGAAGTCAGACTGCTGCGCGAAGGTATTGTGGAATCTAAGCACCGGGTCCAGGCTGCTGTCTGCGACAATCGCGGCCGCGTTTTGTCCGTTGCTGGTAACTCGGAAACGGCAACCTTTGTCCGTTCTTCACTCAAACCTTTTCAAGCTTTGGCGGTGACAGCGACCGGTACTTTAGAACGCTACGAACTCACGGATCGAGACTTAGCGATTATGTGCAGTTCTCATCAAGGTACGATCGAGCAATCACGACAGGTGTTTAACGTCCTATGGCGCTGCGACATTGACCCTTCTAAACTGCAATGCCCGATTCCTGAAGGTAAAAAGAGTTCCCTGCAATACAACTGTTCCGGCAAACACGCCGGAATGCTGGCAGTCTGTCAGCAACTGCACTGGCCGCTGGAAACTTATTTGCGGCGCAAACATCCCGTCCAGCAGCTTATTTTGGGCAAGGTGGCTGACTTACTGGCAATGCCAGCCGAAGAGTTTATCAGCGCTCGCGACGACTGTGGCGCTCCTACCTATTTATTGCAGTTGGGGCAAATGGCTGCTCTATACGCTAAGTTGGCCAGTGGTGACAATGTGGATATGGAGCGGATTGTTCGCGCTATGACTCACCACCCGATGATGGTGGCCGGTGAGGGCAAATTTGACACGGAACTGATGCGCTTGACTCAAGGGGAGTTGGTGAGCAAGTCCGGTGCCGAGGGCGTGCAGTGCATTGGCCGGGTTGGCGAAGGTATGGGTTTGGCAATTAAGGTAACAGATGGGGCAAAGCGGGCTAAATATGCTGTGGCGATTCACTTGCTCAAGCAGTTGGGGTGGATCACCGCGGCGATCGCAGAAACTCTTTCGGAAACTTACATGACTCTGAGTGAATTCAAGCGCTTGGAGGTAGTCGGGGAAGTTTCCATGCTCTAAAAGTGCTGATGGCAAGCCGATTTGAGCAACCCCACCCACCCTCTCAAAAGTTTTTTTGATTTAGGGGTTGCTATTTTCCTAAAGGTATGTTTATATTAGAGAAGAGACAAAGCGACGCGGGATAGAGCAGCCTGGTAGCTCGTCGGGCTCATAACCCGAAGGTCAGTGGTTCAAATCCACTTCCCGCCACCAAATTAAATAAAACAATCCCCTATAACCCAAAAGGTTATGGGGGTTTTGTTGAATGAGACAAATAAATTCGATCGCTAAATCTGCTGGGCTTGCTGCCAATCAAAAATCAGGTTGAGTTGTTCAAGTGTAACCAGCCCGTACTGCCACAGAACCAGAGGCAGTTGACCTGCATCTTGTTCGCCATGCCGCAGAGCTAGTGCGATCGCCGAATGGGAGATCGCCAACTCCCCCTGCAAATAATCGATCAGTTGAGACTTTCCCATCACCTTCACCGCCAGTTTTATACGCTTTTTGTAAAAATATCTACCTAATCCGGCTCAATCAGAGGTCTAGTTGTCCTGATTATCGGTGGATAAGGGCGAGTTTGGTGTGATGAGAAGTGCCTATAAATTGTGATATAAATGGTCACAAAAGGCGATCGCTATCACCAAAAATCAAATTATTGCAAATTCCTACAATCCTAGCTGAATCTGAACTCCCCCTCCAGTACCAGTGTCACTAGGTTTGGGAGGTAAAGGATTTGCTTGGCGCTCGGCATCGGAAGGAGTGGCGATCAAGTCCAATTGGCGATCGCTTTTGATCCGAAAAGTGTTGCTCCAGCGACTAGCTCTGATACCCAAATTACCCACGGTTTGTGGTTCACCAATCCACTGTTGGTAGTCAGAGTCAAGGGTAGTCAGAAATCGCCCCTGTTGCGAAAGCGGGCGATCGGGTTAAGATAATGGTGACATAAGTAGCAAGGGTGCATCTCAATTTTGCAAATATATTCCTAGGGGCGAATTTAATCCGTGGTGCAAAAATATGAGTTTTTAACAGCAAATTACCCGAAAAAACTCTTTCAATTTCAAAATCTACCCTACTTAGGTTGCAGTTTACCGAAACATTGTGGGTTATTAAAAATTTAGCTTCATCATGCCAATCAGATATCTGACCAACCAGATTGTAACAATGTTGGGCAAAGTACCAATTCGGATCGTCCTGGTTGTGCCTTTTGCCCTCCAGACTTTTGCTGCTGTAGGTCTAACTGGGTGGCTATCGCTGCGGAACGGGCGCATAGCAGTCAACGATGTGGCTGCACAACTGCGGGCAGAAGTTACATCGCGTATCCAGCAACATATTAATAGTTATATTGCCACGCCACACCAAATCAATCAGCTAAATATTGATGCCATCCGTCTCGGTATTTTAAAAGTAGATGATTCCGCTAGTTTGCAGAAATACTTTACCAAACAAATCCAAGCCTTCGATAAAATTAGCTATATTGAATTCGGCTCAGAAAAAAAAGATTTTATTGGAGTAGAACGCCTCGCTGATGGTAATTTACAATTTCAGATTTCTAACAAATCTACTGCCTATCACTTTCAGAGCTACGCAGCATCGGAGTTAGGGACACCAAGCAAGCTGTTAAAAAGTAGTCCCAACTACGACCCTCGCATCCGCCCCTGGTACACAGCACCATTGGAAACTGGCAAACCGACTTGGAGCAAAATTTATACTTATTTTGACTCACCAAAACTAGCGATTACGGCGGCTGCACCGGTTTACGGCGAAGGGGGCGAACTGATTGGAGTAGTGGGTTCAGACTTGATACTTTCCCATATCAATAAATTCTTGAATCATCTAAAAATAGGTAAATCTGGAGAGACTTTTATTGTAGAAAGGTCTGGAGAATTGGTGGCAAATTCCACTCAGGAACCGCCATTTATTGTTAGTAATGGTGTGGCAAAACGGATTAGGGCAACGAGCAGCAATAATCCTTTGATTCGATCGACTGCTCGCTATTTGACCAAGCGCTTCGGGGATTTGAGGAAGATTAATGACACTTACCAGCTAGATTTTGCCATCGACGGGGAACGGCAATTTCTACAAGTAACGCCGCTTGCTGATGAGAGAGGGCTCGACTGGCTGATTGTGGTGGCGGTTCCTGAAGCCGATTTTATGGAAAAGATTCACAGCAACACTCGCGACACTGTGTGGCTGTGTTTCGGTGCTTTGGTGGTGGCGATCGCGATTGGTGGCTTAACTTCGAGGTGGATTGTGGTCCCAATTCAGCGTCTGAGTAAGGCTGCGGAGGATTTGTCGCGGGGAGAATGGGACTCGACGGCACTAGAACGGCAGTTGATGGCATCTGTCAAGCGCGAGGATGAGGTGGGTGTTCTGGCGCGTTCTTTTCATCGGATGGCGGGTCAGTTGGAAGAGTCTTTTACTACTCTAGAAGATCGGGTGGAATCGGCGATCGCGGACAAAACTCAATTAATTAGCTCTCTCAAAAACTCGCAGCAAAAACTCGCTATTCACCTGCATCAAACTCCTTTAGGGGCTATTGAATGGAATCTCAATTTTGAAGTAGCGGAATGGAATTTATCAGCCGAAAGAATTTTTGGCTACAACCGTTTGGAAGCTATGGGAAGTCACGGAGTCGATCTGATCGTTCCTGAAAGTGCTAAGGAGTACGTCAGGCAATTATCTATCACTTTGTTAACTAATCAAGGAGGAGTTAGTAGCATCAACGAGAACGTCAGAAAAGATGGTAAAGTTATTCTTTGCGAGTGGTACAATACTACTTTGGTGGATACTGATGGTTGTATAATCGGAGTAGCATCGCTGGTTCAAGATGTGACTGATTTTCACAATGCTATGGCGCAGTTGCGGGCTAGCGAGGAGCGGTTTCGTCAGTTGGCAGAAAATATTCACGAGGTATTTTGGATTAGAGAACCAAATCACCAGCAGATAGTTTATGTGAGTCCAGCTTGTGAGAAAATATGGAATCGGAGCAGTCAGATTTTGTATTCTGAACCCACATCTTTTTGGGATGCGATTCATCCAGACGATCGCGATCGCATCTATGCTGCTTTTGAGAAACAGGTGCGGGGCGATTATGATGAGGAATATCGAGTAGTGCGATCGTCCGGCTCAGTCTGTTGGGTACGCGATCGGGCTTTTCCAGTACGAAATGAAACAGGAGAAATTTACCGCATCGTCGGCATTGCTGAAGACATTACCCAGCGCAAATTAGCAGAAGAATTCCAAAAAGTCGCTCAAACTGCTCAAGCAGCCAACCAAGCAAAAAGCGCATTTTTAGCCAATATGAGCCACGAATTGCGAACTCCCCTCAACGCGATTATCGGCTATAGCGATCTACTCAAAGAAGATGCTGAAGACTTGGGTTGCGAAGATTTTATCCCTGACTTGTTGAAAATTCAAACTGCTGGGAAACACTTGCTATCTTTAATTAGTGACATTCTGGATATTTCTAAGATAGAAGCAGGGCGAATGGAACTATATTTAGAAACTTTCAGCCCTGCTCATTTAATTGATGAGGTAGTTTCGACAGTCGATTCCTTGGTACAGAAAAATTCTAATAAGTTTGAAGTAGATTGCGATCAAGAGTTGGGAGTGATGTATGCTGATATTACCAAAACTAGGCAAATATTACTCAACTTGCTGAGCAATGCAGCCAAATTCACTAAAGGTGGCAAGATTAAAATCAGCGTTGAAAGAGTGAAAAACCAAAGCTCAAAGCTAAACAAACAAGAAGACTCTAGCGAATGGATAGTTTTCCGGGTAGCTGATACAGGTATTGGTATTCCCCCGGAACAATTACAGCATTTATTTCAAGCTTTTATACAGGGCGATGCCTCCACCACGCGCCAGTATGGCGGCACAGGTTTAGGATTAACCATTAGTCGTCACTTTTGCCTGATGATGGGTGGGGATATTCAAGTCGAAAGTCAGTTAGGTTGCGGTTCTATTTTTACAGTGCGCTTGCCCGATCGCGTTACATTAAAAAGAGAGAGTTAAAGTCATGACTACCAAAGGATTTTAATTTTTAATTTGAGGTTTTTGTCGCCCCAAAAGTTGGGCGGTTAATACACCACCGACAAACCCAAAAAAATGGGCTTGCCATGAAACTCCTGGCTGAGATGGTAATACTCCCCAAATTAAACTGCCGTAGAAGAAACCAACAATTAAAGATAGTAAAATTGAAGTAAAGCTACGCTCAAAGTAGCCCCGCAGCAGCAAAAAGCCGAAGTAACCAAAGATTAATCCGCTGGCACCAATATGAACGGAATTGGGCGCGCCGGTTAACCAAACTCCCAATCCGCTAACTAGCATAGTGACGCCACTGACGACAAAAAAATCGCTAACTTCTCGTAGCATAATCAACCAACCCAATGTCACAAAAGGAACGGTATTGGCGGCTAAGTGGGCAAAACTGCCGTGTAGAAAAGGCATTAACAGGATGCCTTGAAGTCCGTCAAGGTTGCGGGGGCGCACTCCGTAGGAATTGAGCGCGCCTCGGAAGACAAATACATCGACAATCTCTATCATCCAGAAGAGGGCGACGCAGCCACCGAGAATGGCGACATGACTTTGCAATTCCCTGCTGATAGTTTTGGTATTTGGGTTGCTCATGGTTGGTGAGGGTGATGATTGACGGCTATATATAATTGTAGGATTTTTTGAGCGATCGCTCCAGGAATAGTTGAGGCTGGGTTTCAAAGAATTTTGTAGCCAGACTCATTTGTAACTCTTATCACTTTTATCTAAAATTCCGCATTTTCACGTATGGAATAATTCACAGAAATCAGTCAGAATTAAAAGAGAACTACAAAAAGTGAGTCAACCGAATGTAGAAAGTAAAACATCAAAGGCAGAATTTCTAGCCCATAGATGAATCCTTGGTCTGGAAGTAAGGACACTTTTTCGATCGCACACTCTGTCTGAAAAAAGTATTGTATTAGACAATACAACGCAATGGTCAGGAAGCCGAACCCAAATTTTTCCTGCTACTTTCAGCATAACTGCCTTGGTGCGATCGCACAGCCTGCAACTAGGTCAAAAATTCAAGGAACTAATTTTTTAGCCGAAAGTCATTAATTCAAGAAGTTCAATCCGGTAAAGCAAAACGGGATGCTGTAGATACTGATTGTAGATAATCTCCTAACTCTACAGAGAGTTCTTGGCACCTCGTTGTAAAAGAGGAACAGATCAAAATGAATGTATTTGAGCATACAGTACCCTACCGCACTCTGCCAATTTGGGTATGGGTTGGTAAACAAGAAACCGCCGTTAGTGTCGCTACAAATCCTCAACCTTACGGTAAAAAACCGCGCTTTGACTTATGGCATCCGCTGAAACAGTGGCTGGATAGCACCGAAATTAAAAGTCAAAAATTGGCTCGATTGTTGTGTAAGTTTATTCCGTCCCAGTGTCCCTTTGAGCGAGAAATCAAAGTTGGCGATCGCACTTTATTTCGCATTCCGCCGATGTGCAAGTTAAACCCCCTTTACGAACAAGTGGTGGGGATGCGGTTTCGAGCTTTGTGTTATTTGGCTGATGAGTGTGGCGAGGATGTGACTCCCTATTGTTAATTCTGTAAAAGCTTCAATTTCTAACTCTATTTTATGGTGACTCTCCCTATTCCTTGTTGGGGAGGGTTTTTTTAGTTGCAGGGATTAATTGATTCTGATGTTGGTTTCCAGTCAATACACGCAGAGCCCCAACTTCTTCAAGGAGTCGGTCTAAAAAGAAACCGGGTTTTTTGCGTTTTTTGCCACTCTAACGAGGTATTCTCGCACAAACCCGGTTTCCGATCGCCCGTGCATCCAGAAGGATAAGTGCGATCGTCCGCCACGCACCCGCAACCCACGAGGCATTGGTGTCAACTTAACGTCAAACCCAGTCAGAGACTGCTGTTTGACTATTAAGCCTAGATCCCCCCTAGCCCCCCTTAAGAAGGGGGGGACAAGAGTGTTCTCAAAGTCCCCCTTCTTAAGGGGGATTTAGGGGGATCTAGACTCAGCTAAAAACGAGATTTATCAAGGCTTTCAGTCTTAAGTTGACACCAATGCCCACGAGGGAACTGTTTACGTGTCGTTTTTGGGCTTTTGGGGCCCAGAAGGTAGATCTCCCTTTTTTTTGGCTTCTAACACCGCTGTTTCAACGATAAAAGCTATCAAACTAGCTGTGGGTCTACCTTGCCGATCGGCCCACAGTTCTAAGGATTCATATATGTAGTCGGGGAGTGTGATGTGAACGCGCTTGCTCACTGTGAATACTTGCTTTTTGCTAACGCTCCCAATCATACAAGTTTACGCCGATCGTACAAATTATATTTCAGGTTCGATCGGGATTGTCCTCTTCGTAATCCATTAAGTCTCCGGGCTTGCAATTTAGTGATTTGCAGAGAACGTTTAACGTTGCTGCGTCTATTCTGGTCAGGTAACGGCGAGTTTTGAGCCGAGAAATAGACCTGGGATTCATGCCCGTGAGGAGGGCCAGTTCTTTGTTACTGATATTCCGATCGGCCATGACAACTGCTAATCTCCACCGGATCACTGTTTAACTGCTCGCATAACACAACCTTTGCAAGGCAGATGCTAGCACCTTGTCGGTCAAATTTTTTCCTTCATAGACTATACCAGTAGTAAAATAGACCGTTGCGGTTGTCATACTACTTTATTTGGATTAAACTTAAGTATGAAAAGGTCAAAAGCCAGTCCGATGCTTTCCGAGGGCCCAGGACTGGCTATGGCTCCAATTAACAAAGGAGATACAACTATTATGCCGTATGAGAAACGTCTCAAGCCGTGGATCGTGGTTCGCTTGCTTCCAAACCTGCAAAGGGTCGTTGTCGGTCGCTTTCGCAGTTGGTCTGATGCAGAGGGTCACTTGCGAGTTCTCAAACAACTGCTTCCGGCTGCGAGATTGACTTTAGTTTTCGATCCGATCGACTAATTTTGATTGCGAGTTGATTGTTAAACTAGACGCAAGATATCAGAATTACGCATCAAAACCTTCATAAACCGGGTTTTTGCGGTTTTTGCAGACTCTAACAAAGTATTCTCGTAAAAACCCGGTTTCTGACCACCCGTGAGTAATATAAGTCCTAATCTATTGAATTGGGGAAAAAACCGTGACAGCTATTCTACAAGTAACAGAACAGCCAACAGCACAAGACTACTTCACTCCAGAAGAATATCTCGCCCTGGAAGAAGCAGCAGAGTACAAAAGTGAATATCTCGACGGAGTAATTATTCCCATGACAGGTGGAACTACGAATCATAATCGCATTTCTTTGAATATGAGTATAGCATTACGTCTTGCTCTTAAGGGACTTGACTATGATGTTTTCATGGGTGATGTGCGTCTGTGGATGACAAAAAATCGAATTTATACTTATCCCGATGTGATGGTAATTCCGGGTAAACCTGAGTATTTCAATAATCGTAAGGATACTGTGATGAATCCTCAAGTGATTATTGAGGTTTTGTCGAAATCGACGAAGGCTTACGATCGCAGTGATAAGTTTAAGTTTTATCAAACACTGCCGACATTTCAAGAGTATATTCTGATTGACCAATCCCAGGTTTATATAGAACAGTATTGTAAGTTGGCAAACAAACGGTGGTCTTATACTCAGTACGATGAAGAGGATGAGGCGCTAGTTTTTAATTTCTTTCAAGTTGAAGTAGCGCTGGCTGATGTCTATGAGAAGGTGGATTTTGCGGCGGAGAATGAGCCAGAACATGAGCCTGAAGAGAGTGGGGAGGCATAAAGTGCGATCGCACTTCGTTTGAAAAGGGCGATCGCTCGCTTGTTTGTTTATTCAAGCACTTTGATGATGGTGGCGATCGGGATAAACAGTGAAAGTTCATCATCCTCTAAAGGTATGAAACCGTATTTCAAATAAAACTCTTTAGCTTCCTGATTTTTACTATCGACTATCACGGCAAATATTCCCACCTCAGAGGAGAGGCGAACTGAAGATCGAAATAACTCCATTAACAGTTCTCTTCCTAATCCTCTCCCCTGCATTGAGATAGCCACAGCAAGTTTGCCTAGACGTATTGCTGGTACTGGATAGCGAGGTAATCCTCTGCGATAATTTTCAGGTAAAGATTCGCGTTTAATTTCAGCCGTACTGACCGAATAATAGCCGGCTACATCTCCAGTTTCATCTTCTGGAATTGCCGCAAAAGTTTTAGCAATTCCTCTTTTATCATTCTGTCGGGCATATTTTTTGAGGTACTCATTTAACTCCGGTATTCCGCAGTCAAAAGCTTCTCTTTTTAGTCGGCTATCATCTATTGTACAAAAAATCCATTTCATTGTTTACCAGTTACCGTACTTTTCCTGATGATTTTTGATAGCTGCTTTGAGGGCGGGGTTGGGTTCGGGTGGATTTTCGATGGCGGATGCAAAGATTTCCCAGTCGCGATCGCTCAACACAATTTGCTCTACTTCTAGATGTGGCTGTTTGGCTGCATTTAGAGCGATTTCTAGGAGATATTCGCCTAGACTCATAGACTTGGCGGCGGCTGCTTTTTCTAGGATTTCTTTGTGTGTTTGACTGAGGGTTAACTCTATTTTTGTTTGTGTATCGGTTGGTGTTGACATTGTTTTGTTACCAAATAGCGATCGACTAATTTTATTGTAGCAATATCTTAAGCCGATCGCCTTTGATAAGCTAAGCCAAACTTTTCTCTTTTATCTATGTAAAAGCTTCTAATATCCTAGTAATCGGAATAAATCGTATTTTTGCCGATACCTTTCAATCGCTGCTTTCAGCTTAGAGTTGAGTTCTGGTGGATTTTCTATCGCTGAGGTAACAATTTCCCAATTTGGTTCGGAAAGAACGATCTGTTCTGGTTTCCTTGGCATTTCTTCGGCTAGATTTAGAGCAACTTCGAGCAGATATTCGCTCAGACTAAGACCCCACAGGGTAGCTGCTTTTTCTAACAGTTCTTTTTGTTCCCGATCGATAGTTATCTCAAGAGTGCTTGTTTGGGTGCTTTGCGTAGGGGTTGACATATTTTTTCACTGAGAGCAAGGTTGGCTCATTTGATATTATAGCAATTTTTCAGATAGGCGATCGATTCTACGCTGCAACAGCGCATCTATCGCTGGATTGATCGTTTCCTGAACTTCTCCATTTTCACCGTGAATTACCACATCAAGCCATTGAGCTTTTGCAGAACCCACTGCATATTTCAACTATTTAAAATTTTATAAATAAGCAAGGGCATCCACAAGAGCATTGGTGTCAACTTAAGCCTGAAAATTTTTTGATCTCTCGTTTATAGCGGAGTCTCGATCCCCCTAAATCCCCCTTAAGAAGGGGGACTTTGAGCATTTCCGGTTCCCCCCTTCTTAAGGGGGGCTAGGGGGGATCGAAAGCCTAATCGTCAAACAGTAGAATTGTACTACATTTGACGCGGTTGTTAACACTAATGTCACAAGAGATGCCCTCACCGCCATCCAAACTACGCACCGACAGATTCCTTCGCCGCGTAAAGCACCTCAGCATTAATCTTCTCAATCCCTCGTTCGCGCGCGAACTTCTCAGTATTTCGCTTGACTTTCCCGCGCACAAAACCGGGAATTTTATTCAATTCCGCCTGTCCATCCTTCGTCCAACCCATATCAGAATCGGCCGAAATTCCCTTAGTAATTACTTCCTTGGTATCGTGACCGCCGAAGATTTCCAGCAAGTGGTCTTCCATTCCCAAAGTAAAGGAATTGTAGACCAAATCTACGCACTGATTCGTGCCTTCATAACCCAAAAATGGCTTGTAGCCGATCGGGAAATTTTGGACGTGAATCGGTGCAGCAATTACGCCGCAAGGAATATCCAACCGCTTACCGACGTGACGTTCCATTTGCGTACCGAAAATCGCCGAAGGTTCGGCTTTGGCGATCGCATCTCCGATCGCCCCGTGATCGTCGGTAACAATCACCTCATCGCAATACTCGCTTACCTGTTCCCGGAACCAATCAGCATCGTGTTTGCAGTAGGTTCCTGCCCACACAACGTGAATTCCCATCTCGCGAGCCAAAATCTTCGTCATCGCCGCAGCGTGGGTATTATCGCCAAATACGACGGCTTTTTTGCCAGTTAAGTTTTGGCAGTCGATCGACCTGGAAAACCAAGCAGCCTGAGACACAAATCTTGTTTGTTGATCGATGAAATTTTCGTAATCAACATCGGCACCTTGGGCATTCAATACTTGCTGAATTTTGCGAATACAACGGGCCGTTTCTACCACACCCATGGGGGTAATATCCACCATCGGCGTGCCGAATTCTGTTTGCAAATACTCTCCGGCCATCATCCCTAATTCGCGATAGGGAACCAGGTTAAACCATGCCCGCGGCAGTCTTTTTAAGTTATGAACTGAAGCGCCTTCGGGAATAACTTCGTTGACTTCGATGCCCAAATCTGTCATCAAACGCTTCAACTCGGTGCAGTCGTGGTGGTTGTGGAAACCCAGCGTAGACATTCCGATGATGTTGACAGATGGTTTTTCGCTTTTGGTTTCTACTAAATCGCCTTTTTTGCGGGCTTTGCTGATGTAAAATTTGACGATTTGTTCTAAAGTGCGATCGGCCGCTTGCAGTTCGTTTACCCGATAATGGTTAACATCCGCCAACAAAACATCGCCTTTCGCCTCCAATTGAGCTCGCTCCACGAAGTTTTCTAAGTCTTCTTGCAGAATGCTGGAAGTGCAAGTGGGAGTCAAAACGATTAAATCTGGGTGTTCTTCTCTGTCTTTACGGGTGATATTGTCCACCACTCGTTCCTGGGAACCGCGGGCGAGTACGTGTCTGTCAACGACGCTGGTGGTGACTGGGGTGAAGTCCCGTTCTCTTTCCAGCATGGAACGCATGACGTTGAAGTAATCGTCTCCGATGGGTGCGTGCATGATTGCATGGACGTTTTTGAAGGAACTAGCAACGCGCAGGGTGCCAATGTGGGCTGGGCCTGCGTACATCCAATAAGCCAATTTCATAGGTATTTTTCCTTGTGCTGGTTGAGAATTGCTCGATCGGGCGATTACTGCTAAATTTTAGGGTTGTTTCCGATTCTCTCACCGAATGAATCCTTTAGAAATAGTGAGTTTCTGAAGATTTGTTGATTTGGGCGATCGGTCAAACCCTCTTCCTGCTAAGGATTTGACCCTTAAATAAAATAACTTTGCTCGGCTTTTATTGCAATAATTCTTAATGTTTTGTCAATTTTCGTTAACAGCTAGGCAAATTCAATTCCTATAACCTAGATATTAAATGCTTACATGATTCCTCACAGCTAGATATTAATCAATTTAATTGATTTTTTAGAGCCTACTATAAATACTATTAATATAGTAAAATACGCATTTATTTGAAAATTTATTCGATACTGAGCCAAAAACTGCAAGTCTTGTGATTAATCATACAAATTCGTGAAAAATCCGGCTGGGGCGGGGAAGTCCAGAATCATTATGCAGCAAGTATACAGCAATAATTTCATTCTTTAATCTAAAATACTATAAACTCTCTATGGCTGACTCCTGTGGATACCAAAATCCCTACGGTGGGAGGCTACCGGTAGTGGTTTGCTGTCAAGGCCCACTTTCCCACGCATCCCAAAAAACAGCTCTTGAGTGATAATGGAGAGTAATATTAACTTAGCACACCTAATTTCAGAGAACCCAACTATGATGGCAATTCCCGGCGTTGCAGTTCTCGCTCTCATTTATGAAAGCAGCACATCCCTGGTTTACCGCGGCCGGGATGAGCAGAACAATCAGCCTGTTATTATAAAACTTATCAAAGAAGACTATCCGACTCCAGAAGAGCTTAATAGATATCGGCGCGAATATCAAATTACTGCCAGCTTAAAGTTAGACGGAGTGGTCACAGTCCACAAGTTGCTATCTGTGAGAAATAGTTTGGCAATGATTTTAGAAGATTTTGGTGGCGAATCTTTGAGAATCTTCATGGCTTCTCAAAAATTCACAATTTTAGGATTTTTAACTACGGCCATTAAAATTGCTGAAACCTTGGGAGAAATTCACGCTAAAAATGTAATTCACAAAGATATTAACCCCGGCAATATTGTTTTTAACTCAGTTACTGGCAAAGTCAAACTCATCGACTTTAGTATTTCCACTGCCAGCGAATTGGATAACATTCCCAATAAAGACCCTAATTTTTTAGAAGGTACTTTAGCCTATATGTCGCCGGAACAAACCGGTAGAATGAACCGGGTAATAGATTATCGCACCGACTTCTATTCCTTGGGTGTCACCTTCTATGAAATTCTGGCAGGACAACTCCCTTTTAACACAGCCGATCCCATGGAGTTGGTTCATTGTCATATCGCTAAACAGCCAGTACCTCTTAAGGAAATTGCACCGGAAATTCCTCAAGCTGTTTCAGATATTGTGATGAAATTGTTAGCCAAAACTGCTGATGAACGCTATCAAAGCGCCTGGGGACTGAAAGCAGATTTGGAATCTTGTCTGTTTCAGTTGCAGACATCGGGGTTGATTTCTGAGTTTACTCTCGGTAGTCAAGATATTTCCGATAAATTTAAAATACCTCAAAAACTCTACGGCAGACAGCGAGAAGTAGAAACTCTTTTAGCAGCATTTGAACGGGTAGCCGCCACAAATTATCGTTCTAACCGTCGCACCGAACACTCTCAAATTGCTGTGATTAATAAAGATGTAAAATCCACGGCAGAAACTTCCCAATTATTGCTAACAAGAAGAGAATATCATAAATCCCGCAGCGAGATGATGCTAATTGCTGGTTATTCCGGTATTGGCAAATCCGCCATGGTGAAAATTTTAGAAAAACCGATTACTTGCAGACAGGGATATTTTATCTGGGGTAAGTTTGACCAGTACAAACGGACGATTCCTTACTCGGCGGTTGTGATCGCTTTTTCAGAATTGGTGCGACAGCTTTTAACTGAAAGTGAAACCCAGTTAGCAGTATGGCGGGAAAAACTTCGCAGCGCTTTCGGCCAAAATGGGCAAATTATTATTGATGTCATTCCCGAAGTAGAACTGATTGTGGGACCTCAGTCTCCTGTAGTTGAATTAGGGCCAACGGAGTCTCTAAATCGCTTTAATCTGGTTTTTCAAAATTTTATTCGCGTATTTTGTCAGCCAGAACATCCCCTGGTAATTTTTCTGGACGATTTGCAGTGGGCTGATTCGGCGACTCTCAAGTTGATCGAGTTGATGATGACAGATGAGGCTACGCAATATCTGTTTTTAATTGGGGCTTATCGCGATAATGAAGTCAGTCCCACTCATCCTTTAATGATGACTGTGGAGACGCTGCGAAATCAAGAAGCAATTGTCAATCAGATTGCTTTATTGCCACTGGGAGTGGACAATATAACTCATTTGATTGCGGAGACTTTGCATAGCGATCGAGAATCTGTCAAACCTTTAGCTGAGCTTGTTGTCAGCAAAACTGATGGCAATCCTTTTTTTGTAAATCAATTTTTACACACATTATATCAGGAAGACTTGCTGGTTTTTCATCCGCCTCTGTCGGGAAATAAAGGCGGCTGGCATTGGGACATAAATCAAATAGAGCAGTGCGCCATCACTGATAATGTGGTAGATTTGATGGTACAAAAGTTAAGAAAACTGCCTAGTTCCACTCAGCAAGTTTTGCGTTTAGTAGCTTGTTTGGGTAATGAATTTGACTTAAACACCCTGTCTTTAATTAATGAAAAAGAAGCTTCAGAAACTTTTTCCCATTTGTTACCAGCTATTAAGTCGGGATTGATTTTGCCAAGTTCGGAGTTGGAAAGTAAGTCCTTAGATTATGTGATGTTTCCGCTGTTGATTCTAAATTATAAATTTTTACATGACCGGGTACAACAAGCAGCCTATGCTTTAATTGATGATTCGGAAAAAAAAGCTGTTCACCTGAAAATAGGTAGGCAAATATTAGAAAATACTCCCACTGAATATCGGGCTGACAGAATTTTTGAATTGGTCGATCACTTGAATGTGGCTCGAACTTTAATCGGGGAAGATAAAGAATTAATTGAACTGGCGACGTTGAATTTAGATGCGGCGAGGCGAGCCAAAGATGCCACAGCTTATGTTTCAGCTTTGCAGTATTTAACCGCAGGTATGGACGGCTTGACGGAGGATATTTGGGATTCCCACTATGACTTAGCCTTTGCTTTGCATATGGAACGAGCAAATGTTGAGTATTTAAACGGTTATTTTGAAAAATCCGAAGGGTTTATCAATATAACTTTACAAAAAGCCCGATCGCCTTTAGAGAAAGTAGAAATTTACAACCTACTGATCGTACAGTACACCCTGCGCGCCAAGTACGAGGATGCAGTCAAAGCGGGCATCAAAGCCTTGAACTTGCTGGGTATCGATTTGCCCCTAGATGGGCTGCAAACCGTGATTTCTGAAGAATTTGAGGCAGCCAAGAGCATTTTGGGCGATCGCGAAATTGCTTCATTGATTGACGCCCCGGAAATGACTATCCCAGAAAAAAAAGTTGCCGTTAAATTAATCACAAATTTACTAACATCAGCCTACCTCAACAATCCAGATTTGTGGAAAGTCAGCGTTTTAAAAGGACTAAATCTTTCTCTCAAATACGGTTTAGTTCCCGAAGCATCTCTTTGTTACGCAGGTTATGGTATGTTTTTGAATGCGGTTTCAGGAGATTACAAAACCGCCTATCAATTTGCCATGCTGTCGCTGAATTTGAGCGAAAAATCTGGGAACTTGGGTCTAAAATGTCGAGCCTGTTCATCCCTAGTCAGTATTTTTCATTACTGGTTCAATCATATCAAAGAAGCTTACGCAATTAGTAATGAAGGATATCAAGCAGCCTTAGAATCTGGGGATTTAGAATATGCAGGTTATATTCTGTCTAACCGCATCGCCAATTATTTCTTTCAAGGCAGAGATATTGCCCAAGTGCTCGCAGATACCAAAGGATATTTGCAATTTAGCCAAAAAACCAAAAATCAACTGGTAACTGATACATTATTAGGAGTTGAGTTAATCCTCTGTAACCTCAGCAAACTCACTACTGACAAACTGGTTTTTGAGAACGAAGAAATTACCGAGCTTGAGTATGTATACAATTGTCAAGCCCATCAAAATTTGTACTCGCTGTGCTTGTATCAAATTCGTAAATGCCAGGTATTGTACTTGTATGGTAACTACAAGGAAGCATTACAATTAGCTTTGGAAGTAGAAAAGCAGCTTTCCTTTATTACAGGAGCTATACCCGCCACCGAATGGAATTTTTACTTTTCGTTAGTGCTAATCGCTGTCTATCCCAATGTTTCTAAGTCAGAGCAAACGCTGTATTTAGAGAAGTTAGAAAAGAATCAAAGAGAGATGAAAATTTGGGCAGATAACTGTCCAGAAAATTTTCTCCACAAGCACGTTTTAGTGCAAGCAGAAATAGCCAGAATTTCCAAAAAAGACTCAGAAGCTGTCGAATTGTACGACTTCGCCATCACTTTAGCTCAAGACAATGAGTTTGTCCAAAATGAAGCCTTGGCTAATGAACTAGCAGCCAAATATTGGTTAAATAAAGGCAAATATCAATATGCTAAAATTCACTTACGGGATGCTCATTCCTGCTACCAACGCTGGGGTGCCGCGCGAAAAGTAGATGATTTAGAACAAAAATATCCCCAGTTGCGGGAAATGACACCTCTCAACGGCAATTTTGCCCTCAACCAAACTACCACAACTATTCATACTTCTACTGGTAGCGATGCGAGGGCCTTGGATTTAGCAACAGTAATGAAGGCTTCTCTAGCAATTTCTAGCGAAATTGTCTTGGATAAGTTGCTGGGTTCTTTGATGAGGATATCGCTGGAAAATGCTGGTGCTCAATTAGGTTTTCTGATTTTAGTCAGAGATGGAAAACTTTTAATTTTAGCGAAAGCTTCAGTATTTGCCGAAGATGTCACGATGTTGCCATTTACGCCTCTTGAGGAATGTCAGGATTTACCTGTGACGGTGATTAATTATGTGGAAAGGACTCGCTCGGACTTGGTGTTGAGCAATGCGGCGACTGAGGGACTATTTACGGCAGATCCCTACGTCGCCCAGCACCAACTCCAATCTATTTTGTGTACTCCCATTGTGAATCGAGGCAAACTAATCGGCATTCTTTATTTGGAAAATAATTTGACTATCGGTGCTTTTACTCCTCACAGATTGGAAGTTTTAAGGTTGCTTTCTTCCCAAGTTGCTATTTCTTTAGAAAATGCTCTGCTTTACAATTCTGTGGAGCAGAAAGTCCAAGAGCGGACGCAGGAGTTAAATGAAAAGAATGAGAGTTTAGAACAAACTTTGCGCGAGCTAAAACTCACTCAAGCTCAATTGATTCAAACCGAAAAAATGTCTAGTCTGGGGCAAATGGTGGCGGGTGTAGCTCACGAAATTAATAATCCTGTAAGTTTTATCTATGGAAATCTGACACCAGCGGGCGAATATGTCCAAGATTTGCTGAAATTGATTGAGCTTTACCAGCAGCACTATCCAGATCCTAGCGATGAAATTATGGATGAGATTGAAACTATTGAACTGGAATTTTTGATCGAAGATTTGCAAAAGTTGCTGGATTCTATGAAGGTGGGAGCTGAAAGAATTCGCGATATTGTGTTGAGTTTGCGGAATTTTTCGCGCTTAGATGAAGCGGAAATGAAGTCGGTTGATATTCATCAAGGGATTGACAGTACGGTGATGCTGTTGCAGCCTCGTCTGAGAAAGGAGGGCGGGCGTTTGGGGATTGAGGTGATTAGAAATTACGGGAATTTGCCGCTAATTACTTGTTATGCGTCGCAGTTGAATCAGGTGTTTATGAATATCTTGACCAATGCGATCGATGCGCTGTTGTTGGTCAGAGATAGCCCGGAAAATTATCAAAAAAAGCCTGCTATTACGATCGCCACGGAGGTGACAGATCGGAGTTCGGCGATCGTTAGAATCGGGGATACGGGTCCTGGGATGACGACGGAGGTGCTGCACAAGATTTTTGACCCGTTTTTTACGACTAAACCTGTGGGTTCTGGTACGGGTTTGGGATTGTCTATTTGTCACTCCATTGTGGTGAGTTCTCATGGTGGGAAATTGACTTGTGTTTCTGCACCGGGAGAGGGGAGTGAGTTTATTATTGAAATTCCCATCGCCCCACGGCAAGTGATCTAAAAAACATAGCCCAGAATACACTTTATACTCCCTGCTGGCACTGGAAAGTTGGGGATTTGAGCATTTTGACAGATGATTTAATTTGACTTAAAACCGAAAATTGCCATAAATCACTCGATCGGGTGAGTCCCTAGCATTCGGCGAACAGGGATGCCCGATCGCTCACTTATGTAGTATATTTGTAACTTAGCTACCTACAGAGTACAGTTTCAGATTTAAGTGTTTGCAAGGGTTCTATCTCAACAAAAATTTATGGCCAGCTTTCGGGACATCTTAAAATACTACAGCCACTACTGGAAAATTTCAGTTTTGAGCATAGGCGCATCCAGCCTTTTGGCACTAGCCGATTTGCTTGTGCCCTACGCGATCGGTCAAACATTAAACGTATTGTCGGGTAAACCTACAGATAATGTTACCCAAAAACTGATCTCCGCGATCGCCTCTGTTACCCAGCAACCAGTCAACCAAACATTATCACTAGCCGTCTTGCTGGGGTTAATTTTTGTGGTAAGTGTAGTAAAATCACCGATCGAACCTTGGGTAGGAAATTGGTTCCACTGGGTAATACCATTGACAGCGAGGCGCGATCAAATGAGAAATGCGATCGGCAAAATCCTCACCTTACCCCTAGAATTCTACGACGAAAACAACGCCGGACGGATTTCCAGTCGCATCGCCAAAGGCGTCGCTAACTACACCTGGACCTACCCAGAAATTGCTGGGGAATTCATCCCCGAAGTCGTCCGCTTAATTGGCATTTTTGCAGTCATCTGGTTAATGGAGTGGCGAATTGGCTTATTAATTTTGCTTTCCTTCCTCTTGATCCTCGGTTTCACCCTCAAAGGTTTGCAAGAGGTTACTAAGCGGGAAGAAATTCTGGATGAATACATCGAAGATACCGAAAGTCGCAACTCGGAAATTATCACCAACATCAAAACAGTCAAAGCTTTTGCGACAGAAACAGAGGAACTAAAAAGGCAAACCACCAGACTCGATCGCGAATTAAAAGTAGTGATCCACCGCATTCACAAAGGATACGTCACCCTGGGGACATACCAGCAGACATTTGTCCAGTTGTGTTTGTTTTCTGTTCTCGGTTTTAGCCTCGCAGCCACGGTGGGAGGCAAAATTTCCATCGGATATTTTGTTACCATCTACACTTTGGCAAGCATGGCCTATTCCCAACTACGGCCGATTAGCATTATCGCCGAAGTATTTGCCCGCCGCTATGCTTCCATGATCCGGTTCCATGAGTTTATGGAAACGTCAGAGGGTGTAGATGCGATTAATTTAGCAGAAAATGCTAGAGCCGCACAGCCACCTTATAAATTTACTGGTAAGGTTGAGCTTAGCGGTTTGACATTCGGTTACGACAGTGAAAAACCTGTGTTGCAGGATTTGAATTTATTGATTCATCCCCGTCAAACCATAGCATTAGTAGGGCGATCGGGTTCGGGGAAATCGACTTTAGTGAAACTGCTGTTTCGCTATTTTGAACCCAACTCCGGGCGCATTCTGATCGATGGGGAAGACATTCGCAGCTTAGATGTGACTCGCTACCGCCAGCGTTTAGCCATTGTTCACCAAGAAGTAGACGTTTTTAACGGTACTTTGCTCGAAAATCTGACTTACGGAAACAGAAGTGCCACTTTCGAGCAAGTGGAGGATGCTTGTCGCATCGCCAAAGTAGACGATTTTGTACAGTTGTTGCCCCACGGTTACTATACCGTGGTTGGGGAGCGAGGAATGCGCTTGTCCGGTGGTCAGCGACAGCGATTGGGTATTGCTAGGGCGCTGTTAGTGGAGCCGGATGTGTTAATTTTCGATGAGGCTACTTCGAGTTTGGATTATGAAAGCGAGCGATCGATCCAGATAGCCATGCGAAATATCCTCGGTACGCGCACTACCATCATTATTGCCCACCGACTCAGTACCATTCGTGAAGCCGATGCGATCGTCGTACTCGATCGCGGTAGAATCGTCGAAGTTGGCAGCCACAACGAACTTTTGAACCAACAAGGCATTTACCGGAGGCTGCACTCCCTGCAAGAAACCGGCCAGTTGCTTGATTAGTCAACGGATTTGGGAGCATCCCGATTTGGTAAGGGCGAAGCATGACGGCTGTAAATCTCTGGTTATCACTAATAAATTGTCTGCGGTCATGCTATAGCCCCTACGAATATATTTGGAAAACACAGATGCACCCAAGGGTTTTTGATTGGGGATTGAAATTTCCCAATTCCCGATCCCGGAGTTACGGTGTCCTATAGCCCGTGCTTTACTTATACATTCCACGTATCTGATTAGTATTTTAAATGTATTGTTGCAAACCCAGAAAATAGTGATAGGGTATTTAACTGTGGTGCAAATGGGTCGATGCCCGAGCGGTTAATGGGGGCGGACTGTAAATCCGCTGGCTACGCCTACGCTAGTTCAAATCTAGCTCGGCCCACCACTTTTTAATTAAAAGTTAAAATTTAAAAGTTAAAATTTTTAATTTGATATTTTTAATTGTCTATGCCCGTATAACTCAGTGGTAGAGTACCTCCTTGGTAAGGAGGAAGTCACGAGTTCAAATCTCGTTACGGGCTTACTGCGTCCTAGTATATCTGTCAACGGTTTCAGGCTCGCCAGAAAATACTTTTTCGGCTCCACTTTGGTGCTAATGGTTTTATCCATACTGTACGAGTGCAAGTGGAGTCGATGGGATTTTTTCGATTCAAAACACTGTCCCGTCGCTGGTTATCTGAATTGGCGGCACTCCACCAGCCCTCAATTCTCCGGCGATTTTCCGCCCCGCGCCCCAAGTTCCTCCTTGCAAAATCTTCACCAGCGGCAAATCAGTCGCACTCAAATCCAGCTTTTCTCGAATAGCTGTGGCAATTTGATCTAACAGATGCACAGTGAGCGATCGCCATTCTACTATCACCTCCGAACCCGGTAAATAACTCTCGCTAAAAATCCCTAAATCTTTTGCCTGCAATAGCCCAATATCCAAACAAAAACCGCCGTTGCGATACTCAGACAATCCCGTTAACTCATCTAATTCCACGACTTCTAAACCAAGCTCTTGTAGCGGTTCCAACAGAGAGTAAGTTAACCACTGGGAAAGTTTGTGAAACGGCACAAATTCAGAGTGCTGATATTCTCCCAACAGAGCCGGATGTGGCCAAACATCGCCTAAATTCACACCTCCAATTACATATCTCCCAGGCCAAATTTCCCCAAATCCTGTCAAAACAGCGCTCAAAACTTCCTGGGCCTTGATAGTTTTGAATCCACAAGAGTGAGTATCTAGCAAGTATTTTGCCAAATTGCCAGGGCGCGGGTTTTCTGGGCCAAACAATAATGGATGTTGGCAAATCGCCTTTCCCAAACGCTGCAACAATTCTAATCTACCCCCTAAACCAACTAGCGGATTTTCTCGACTTACTTGAAATCCAGTCGCTAAGGTTTCTAAGGTTAATTCAGAAAGTCCTAGAGCATCAGCTTGCCACGGAAAATCGGGATTGCTGGAAAAAAAACCTTGACAAAACATCCGAAAAGTGGCTACGGCTAAGCCTTCGGAACGGCGGTAAATCAGTCCTGTTTCGGCTTCGCAATAGTGCCAATCTGCACCCGCACCGGCATCAAGCAACACACTGATAATTGCTAAGTCAAATTTGATTTGAGTCTTTTCCAGGAGTGTAAATTGTGCTATTGCTAGATCTAATTGAGCGAGTCGGGGCTGGTTTCCCACTTCAAAATGCCGCCAGCGACTGTGAAAGGGTATCTGGAAATCGGGATACTGTTCCCTAGTTGTCTCCATCACATAATTGGCGGCTTGGTCGAGTTTGGTTAAATCGATGCGGAAATGGGGGAGTTTATCTTCGGAGGCTAAATTAAACAGCCGATCGCACTTGTGGCGAATAGCAGCAGGTGTCCTCAGATATTCCACGGTTTCTAACTCTTTACTATTCAAGTTCATATAACTAGGAAACGGTAAACATCATTTTCTTTAAAAAAGTCAAACTGACTATAATCTAAAATATTATCTAATATAACATTTTTATCTATTTTAATCAATTGATATTCCCACTTAGAACCGCTCACTTCCCGTTTGATTCTTTCAGAAACTATCACCGAATTTTTATCATATTTCGGAGAAACTATTTTGCTTAAATCTTCCAGTCTGTCAGCTATGTTAATATCTTTACCGTAGGTACAAGACCGAAATATATACAAATTTCCCTTAGCAATTCCCACCGACAACCCACAAGGTATTTGATGGGAATCGATAAAGATTTTCCAATTTTTACACAAACTTTCCATGGCAGCCAGGGCTGAGTGAGATTCGGGGAAAGTGAGCAGGTGTGAATCGCCAACTATACTCCGAATTGTGCCACCGTATTCTTCGCAAATTGTTTTTTCAAAGGCATCAAAATTGGTGAGTAAATATTCTACATCTTTGATAGAATTAGATTCTTGATAGGCAATAAAACCTCTCAAATCAGCTTTGATGATGGCTTGATTTTCTACAATTCGCGTCTTATGACTTTGGTCAACTTTGTAGACTCTTTCAGGTTCGCTCATCCCTTTCAAAGAAAACTCATTGACGAAGGATGTTTGCACTTCTGCTTTATTGAGGGCTAACCAAGCTGCTTGGGATAAATATATTTCATCCTGGGGAGTAACAGATTCTATGCGAGCTGTTAAATTTACTGTATCACCAAAGATATCTTTATCTTGGTGCAAAACATCTCCTAAAGTAATTGAGACGCGAATCGCCAATCGTTCGTCATTGGATTTGCTAGATTGTTGTGCTCTCAATTCTTGCTGCATTTCTATGGCGGCCATAGCTGCGGCTGTGACACTAGGAAAAATCAGCCAAAATGAATCACCTTCTCCTTTAATCAAACTGCCTTCATTTCTGGTGCTAATATCTAAAATAAAAGTTTTGTGTTCGTTCAACAAGCTACTTAATTCCGACTGAGATAATTTTTTTACTCTGACGGTATATCCGCAAATATCTGTTTTTACTATCACAGTAGAACGTAAATTAGCCATAACCTGCCTTGATCGCTCAAAAAAAAATAGCAATGAATTTGATTTGACCAAGACGCGATGAATCGCGCTCGATCTCACTTCAATCTTCCAAATCTCGTCCTTTAGTTTCTGCGAGGATTTTAGCATCTGGTACTCCCGATGGAGTGTAGTAGCCAGCAGCTTTTTTAGCGATGATTTCGACTTGTGCATCTGCGGGAATCCGATCTTCTGGAATGGGGATGCGATCGACTACTTGAATGCCAGAATTGACAATGGCATTGTATTTGAGATCGCTCATCGAAACTAAACTGTCAATCCGAGAAATTCCCAACCAGTGCAAAACATCTGGCATTAGTTCTTGAAAGCGCATATCTTGAACTCCAGCAACACATTCAGTGCGAGTAAAATACTCATCAGGGCGATCGCCTCCTGTTTGCCTTTTTCTCGCATTGTACACCAAAAACTTAGTTACTTCACCCAAAGCTCTGCCCTCCTTGCGAAAGTAAAGAATTACCCCCGATCCCCCTGCTTGTGCTGTTTGGATACACATCTCAATTCCGTGTACCAAATAAGGACGACAAGTACAAATATCAGAACCAAAAACATCTGAACCGTTACACTCGTCATGTACTCGTACCGCTAACTGCTTCTGTGGGTCAGAAATATTAGCTACATCCCCAATAATATAAACTGTAGTTCCCCCAATCGGCGGCAAAAAAACCTGCAATTCTGGTCGCTTCACTAAGTCGGAAAACATTCCCCCTGTTTGCTGAAACAGCACACGGCGGAGAACTGTTTCTTCCACACCAATCCGATGGGCAATTCCCGGCAAATGCCACACCGGATCGATCGCGATTTTGGTGACTGCCAAATTTCCGCCAGCTTTCACAATTTTGCCATCAATGAGTACCCGCTTTTGGGCAATAGCATCTTGAAGTTCGGGCAGATTAATGTGAGCTTTTGTCACTGCAATTGTCGGTCGAATATCGTATCCCTGCTGATAAAACGAGGTGTAAATTTCGCTAACCAAAGCGCCAAAAGGATCGAGAGAAACAATCAAGTTAGCATCACCCCAACTGGGGTGGGGTCCGATGTCGGCGGTGGGAGACGTGTTAGTAAAATCGGGGCGGTGATTTGCTTGGAGTGCCCCCTTGGCTACAGCTAGCGCCCGATAGACAGAGTAGGAACCGGAGTGAGTGCCGATCGCATTGCGGTGAGAGGATTTGCTGAGACTAGCAATCACCGGCCCTCGTTTCAGCGGATCGATTTCTCCCCAATAAATAGGAAGAGGTTTTCTGGGAGATATCTTGGGGTGGGAACTTAAAAATATATCCTTGGGTGTTGACACAGTTTTTCTGGCTCTGGTTATGGATGCTGCTAAAATCTAAAATCGATTGACTAGGGAAATTTTCTCAAAAATTAAAGATTTTTCATTTGTGCTTCAGCGCTCTCCGCTAAACTGCCAATAATTAAGGTACATACTTTATCTTAGTTTATCTAGTAATTTTATCTAACTTTTGGCTGATTTTTGGGCAGAAAAATACAGCCAAATACAGAGGGTGCTGAAAAATTAACAAACAGATAAACCGGAAAATTATAGAGGTTTACAACTCCTGAAATAGTTGCTATAGTTACAAATGATAGCACTAAATTATCAATAAATATTAACTCATAGATTGAATGTTGCCAAGTACATCTAATTATTTTCTAAAAAATGCTTGCGTGCCGATGTCTCTGTTGGAGATTCCATCGATCGCACTCAAGTCCGATCCAGTCGCAGTCACAGAGACTGGCGAGGGTTTGTGTATAGTGGATGTGGAAATTAGCGCTGGGGCGATCGCCAAAATTACCCCCTCCGGTAAGCAACCTTTATCAGAAGTTGCAGATATCCCAGTGGTAGATTGTCGAGGAGGTCTAGTTTGGCCTTGCTTCGTCGATATACACACCCATTTAGACAAAGGTCATATTTGGGAAAGAGCACCCAATCCCGATGGCACATTTGCCAAAGCAATCTTGACAGTGGGCGCTGACACTCAAAAAAACTGGAACCCAGAAGATATTTATCGGCGGATGGAGTTCGGGATTAAGTGCAGCTACGCCCACGGCACCAAAGCCATTCGCACCCATATCGACAGCGGAGGCGAACAGGGAAACTTTAGCTTAGCAGCATTTGAAGAGTTGCGGACACAATGGGGCGATCGGCTAATGTTGCAAGCAGTTTCCCTAGTCTCCCTGGAATATTTACTAACACCAGCCGGGGAAAAATTAGCCGATAAAATGGCAGAAATCGGCGGTATTTTAGGCGGTGTTGCCTATATAAATCCAGACCTAGACAAACAACTAGATCGAGTTTTTGACCTCGCCCAAGAACGAGGCTTAAACCTCGATTTCCACACCGATGAAAATGACGACCCAGAATCAGTAACATTACGACAAGTAGCCAAAACAGCCATCCGCCATCAATTCCCAGGTAAAATCATCTGCGGACACTGCTGTAGTTTAGCCGTCCAACCCCCAGAATTAGTAACAGAAACTATCACCTTAGTCAAGGAAGCTAATATTGGCATTGTCAGCTTACCAATGTGCAATCTTTATCTCCAAGACAGACAATCCAAGCGGACACCCCGCTGGCGGGGAGTGACGCTGGTGCACGAACTCAAAACAGCAGGAATTCCCGTTGCTTTTGCTAGCGACAACTGTCGCGATCCCTTTTATGGATTTGGCGACCACGATGTTTTAGAAGTCTTCAATATGGCAGTCCGAATCGCTCACTTAGATAGACCCTATGGAGATTGGCCCCGTGCGGTGACAAAGACTCCGGCAGA
Organism: Microcoleus sp. CAWBG640; assembly: GCF_020883015.1. Lineage (NCBI taxonomy): Bacteria > Bacillati > Cyanobacteriota > Cyanophyceae > Oscillatoriales > Microcoleaceae > Microcoleus > Microcoleus sp. CAWBG640. Next base: position 104,880 of record NZ_JAHRFC010000006.1, on the reverse strand, counting down.
TTTAATGGGATTGCCTAAATTGGGGAGAATAGCAGTAGGTTTACCAGCAGATTTGATTTTGTTTAAAGCCAGGAATTACAGCGAATTATTATCTAGGTCCCAGCGCGATCGCACAGTGTTGCGACAAGGCATTAAAATAGATACAACCTTACCAGATTACCGCGAACTAGACGACTTGCTAGCAAATTAAACTTATAACAATCCTCACATCAACTGTCAACTATTTCTCTTCTCTTCTCTTCCTTCGCGTCTTCGCGGTTCGTTAAAATCCATCGCTGTAATCTTGTCAATTCACAACTAATTTGATATAAATGTAAAGGCTAATTTAATGGAGGTTATTTTAAATGAAAGCAGTTATTTTATTGTCGGGAGGACTGGATTCCTCAACTGTTTTATATCAAGCCAAAGCCGACGGCTGCGAATGTTACGCGATTTCCTTTGACTACCAGCAAAGACATCGGCGGGAGTTGGAATCAGCAAGGGCGATCGCACTTGCGGCAGGTGTTAAAGCACATCAGATAGTCAACTTTGATTTGACACTGTGGGGAGGTTCGGCGCTGACGGATAATCAGATGGAATTGCCGATCGATCGCACTCTCACAGAAATGTCCCAAAACATCCCGATTACCTACGTTCCTGCTAGAAATACCATTTTTCTCAGCTTTGCCCTCGCCTACGCCGAAACCCTAGGAGCTCAGCGAATTTATATCGGTGTGAACGCTTTAGATTATTCCGGCTATCCCGACTGTCGCCTCGATTACATCCAAGCCATGCAGGAAGTATTTCGGTTAGGAACCAAGCAGGGAAGGGAAGGAGAAGCTATTAAGATTATAACACCTTTGATTGAACTTAAAAAAACCGAAATTATTCAATTAGGCAACAAATTAGGAGTGCCTTGGGAGCAAACTTGGTCTTGCTATGCTGGTGGCGAAAATGCCTGTGGCGTTTGCGATTCTTGTCGATTGCGGCTGGCGGCTTTTGAGGAATTGGGATTGCAAGATCCGGTGCCTTACGCTTAAATATGACTTACACATGATAGTCAGAAACCGGGTTGTTTCGAGTCTCTTCGCTGCCGCCCGCCGAAACGGTAAAAACCCGGTTTCTAAGCATCGCAGCGGGTGGTGAGAAACCTGGTTTTTTTGCGAGAATAAATTACAGATGGCAGAAGCAGCAAAAAACCCGGTTTCTTTGTGGTTTATTGATTGTTAGTTTATTTTCAATACTTCGGACACTTTTTAATAGGCAACGGTAGAATGCGGGTTTGGGGTTCCAAGTTCGCCGCGATCGCCAACGATAGAATGACGGTTTCAGGCGTTTATCTAAAAACTGTCCGGACTATTAACTAAAAGATTCTGAACTATGAGCTTTCGCCACACCTCTCAACCCGCTATTCGATCGCCCTTTCCTCACAACTTCCCCATCCACTGCTGCAACTTCACTCAAAGCTCGATCGCCCGTAGCCTCTTCCAACAACTGAATTTGAATTTGATCTAACCGCGGCCCGCATACAGAAACCACCGCGAGTTCCACATTTTCGCTGCGCCACACTTCCCCCACCGCCGGCATTCTTTGCAACTGATAGCTCAAAAAACCTCCAATGGTTTGATATTCGTCAGTTACTGGCAAATCCAAATTCAATATTTGATTCACATCATCTACATTTAACTGCGCTTGCACCAAAAAAGTGCGATCGTTCAATACTTGCAAAGCTATTTCTTTACTATCTTGCGATTCGTAACTGCGGCCGATAATTTCTGCAATCAAATCCCGCAGCGTCACTAACCCGGAAATGCCGCCAAATTCATCGACGACGATCGCAATTTCTTCCGAGGAACCCTGCATCAAAGGTAGCAATTCTCCCAACAGCATCATCTCCGGCACAAACCTCACCGGACGCATCCACGTTACAATTGGCGTGTCTGGTGATAACAAACCTTCGGCTAGGGGTTTAGCAAGTTGTTTGAAGTCTATCACCCCGATAATATCATCGAAGGAATCTCCTGTAATCGGATACCTAGAATGGTTGGAAATCGTAATTTCCGAGAGCAAAGTTTGAAAAGTAGCAGTCTTGGGAAGCGCGACAATACTTGGCCTTGGCACCATCACTTCTTGTACCCACACTTCCCCAAACTCAAATACGTTGTTGAGCAATTCTCGTTCTTCTGCTTGCAAGCCGCTTGACTCTGTGGAAGTAGCGATAATTAATTGTAGTTCTTCGGGAGTCACTGGCCGATGGGTGACATCGTATTCAATGCCCGCAAGCTGCAAGAGCGATCGAGTCGATTTATTGAGCAAGGAAACAAATGGATTGAATAAACGAGCAATCTGTAAACTGGGAGTGCCTAGGCCTCTTGCTAATTGTTCGGAATAAAGTAAGGCTACAGATTTCGGCACCAGTTCGCCGAGTACGATTTGTAGATAAGCCAGCAGAAAAAAAGTGACTATGGATATGCTAAAAGAATGGGCGATGGATTCCTTGATATAAGTTGGCAGTGGCAAAAAGTGGATGGAAGCTCGGATCAGCACGGCGATCGTATCTTCCCCAATCCAGCCGAGAGCTAAACTAGAAAGAGTGATTCCCAACTGCATAGTTGAGAGCAATCGCTCAATACTTTGGATCAAAGATTGAACCGTCAGAGCCGGAACATCCCCCGCCTCAACTAACTGATTAATCCGCGAACGACGCACCGTTACCATCGAAAACTCAGCCGCCACAAAAAAAGCATTGATCGCTATCAGCAGCAGCACTGATAGCAACCGTGACAGCACCTCTGTCCAAGTCATAGCAGGCAACTCAGCCATCTCCTACACTCTCCTGACCCAGGCCTGTGGGAGTGATACAGCTCTGCCTAGAACCACTTTCTCGGCTGAGCCTGAGAACCAGTCGGTCGGTTTGACCTCCTCCATAGCAAGCTAAAATTGTTGACAATCCCCCTAACACGAACACAACAGGGGCAAGGATCTGCAAATATTTTCCAAATATTGAACTACTCACCGCTCACCTGGAGTACCAGGTATAGCGGGGGAATTCCCCGCGCTGTAAGTTAATTCACTTCGGCACTGGAATGCCCGCTATTTGCAACTGAAGTTTTTGAGCTGGATAATCTGTCAGCGTCAGCGAAATTTCTTTAGTATTTTCCAGTAAAGTTGTGGGAATACTAATCGTGCCGTAAAACACCTGCCCGTTGGGGGGCAGTTCCCCAGGCAAATCCTCGGCCGTCGCACTTAGGGGCTGGCCCTTGTTATCAGTGACGCTCAAGAAACTGTATAAAAACTTTACAGCTTGGGAGCCTTCGTTCTTCATGCTCACGTCTAGCAGCATGGAGTTACCTCGCTGATTTGCCGCACTCACTTCTAGGGTGATTCCCCCGTCGCGACTGTTCATGGGAAACTTGGTGCTGGGATTTTTCTCAGTGGCTGGTTTTTTGGCTGTAGCTGTTTTAGAGCTAGCCTTGTCTGTTTTGGTATTCCCTTGACCCGCTACTTTCTCAGGATCGCGACCTTCTATCCGTGCTTTGACGGTTTTGAGAATGTCTTTTTCTTTCAAAATGCTCACTTGGTCTTTGCTAGCTGGATTTCCCTGTTTGCCGCCTGCATTACTGCTGGGGCGAACGTCTGGTTGAGTAGTTCCTTTCAACGCTTCCCGACCTAAAGTAAATCCGAAAACAGAACTCGTCACACCAGCTCCCAACATCATAGTCAGTAGAATCAGAGTCAGCACTACCGTCGAATTCAGTACCATTACCTGTAAGTTCTATGCCAAGTCTTAGAAACTGCTTTGTTTGACCGATCGACTCCAACTTCGGGCTGATGGCGATCGGGCGTTGCAGATCGAAGATTGTGATTTTTGTTCTCTAGTTTTAACACGGACTGGGAAATTATGTTATAATTCATTTTAAGTTCGATCGCACCAAGCGATCTAACGGCAGTTGGCCGAGCGGTTTAGGCAGCGAACTCATAATTCGCCTCAGGCAGGTTCAACTCCTGCACTGCCGATTTTGACAATACTTCGACTTCGCTCACTCAGGTTTGGGCAAGAGTTACCGTTTCCGTTAGACCAGGGGTCTGAGAAACCAGGTTTCTGCCGTCTCCTATCACTTTGTGTCTGTTGGCGCTCAGCAACGGGTCGATCGCATATCAACCTTTAATTAACTCCACTCCGTCGCGCCCATCAATTTCTTGAACGTATACCTTAACTTGTTCTTCCTTGGCTGTGGGCAACTTTTTACCCGTGAAATCCGGCTGAATCGGTACTTCTCGGTGTCCGCGATCGACTAACACTGCTAGCCAAATTTTCTCCGGTCTGCCATAATCATTTACGGCATTCAAAGCTGCTCGAATCGTTCTACCTTTATATATAACGTCATCTATCAATACAACAGTTTTGCCTGTCAAATCGAAGGGAATTTCGGTTTTGGCTGGTGTCCGCATCGCCACTCGATCCAAATCATCTCGGTAAAACGTAATATCCAGAGCACCGACGGATACTTTGACTTGTTCGAGGACTTCAATTTGAGCCGCCAGAATTTGAGCTAAAGGTACGCCTCTAGTATGAATACCTAACAAGACTAATTCTCTTGGGTCTCCCGATTTTTCCACTATCTGGGAAGCGATGCGGGTAAGAGTGCGTCGCACTTCATCCGGCGATAAAATTTCAATAATTTTAGTCATTGGTGGCTGTTGCTAATTTTTGGCTGTGGGTCGATCGACAGTTAGCGGACAAAAACGAAGGCAGCATAAAAGAGCAATGATAATCCCAACCAAATCAGAAAGCAATACCGAGTTAATTGCAATGCTTGGTGAATATGGTGCACTGCGATCGGTTGATTCGGGTCCCCTAACAGGGGTTTGTGTTTAACAACTCCGCGATAGGAATTTGTACCTCCTAGTTGCACTCCCAAGATGGCGGCGTAGACGCATTCGCTCCAACCGGAATTGGGACTGGCATCTTTTACCGCATCTCTTTGACAAATTCTCCAAATGTACAGGGGTTTTCCTGATATCGCAGCTAAAGTCATCACTGTTAATCTGCAAGGAATCCAAGTCAGGACATCTTCGAGTTTGGCACTAAACCATCCTAAATCTGTGTAGGGTGCTTCTTTGTAGCCGACGGTAGAATCTAATGTACTGGCTGCTTTATAAGCGATCGCCAAGGGGACGATGGTGCTCATTGACATGGAGTAATCCGCGATCGGCAAATCCCTAACACTTAATAATAGATATAGATGTGGGATAGCGAACCCAACTAAGGCATAAAATAGGGGAGCACTCACCCCATCCACGGCATTCTCTGTTACAGTTTCTAACAATGCTCGCAGAATTTCTGGCTCTGATAAGTTTTCAGTATCCCGACCGACATAAAGACTCAACCTTTCTCGCGCCTTGACTAAATCTCCTAGATTTAGAGGTGCCAGCACATCCTCCGCAGCAGCCCTCAAACTCCTACCTGCAAAACAGCTTGCGAGTAAAATGGTCTGTAAAGCAATCCCCAAAAGAGGATGCACCCAACTAGCAGCTTGCACCATCGACCAACTGACAGTATAACTGCCTACAATCAACCCGATCGCTAGTATTGTACCCGCAGCGCGAAGCAACAGTTTAGGGCGATCGCTTGGGGGACTATCGCCCAAGTTCGGTTTTGTACCTGGGGGATTATTCCAGATATTAAAGACCAGTCGAGTATAGCGGTCAATGACCCAACCCATAGCCTGTACAGGATGCGGCCAACCCCAAGGATCGCCGATGGAGTAATCTAATACAGCAGCTAAAATCAAAACAGCAAATTCATCCGACATCATTATATAGATACGGTTTTAAGTTCAGAGATTATTTTCGTCCCGCAGCAGGTGTACGTTCTGCTCCCAATTAACGCCGTCAAACGGTACGATCCGAAATTGAGCAACTGCATCGAAGTCAAGACAGCGGACATTGACATCAAATTGATCGGGATGCGATCGGGGGCGATAAAACGGATGAATACCACAAATCCGGCAAAAAATATGTTTGGCAATGCCCGTATTAAACGTATAGGTTGTCAAAACATCTTCGCCGCTTAGCAACGTAAAATGTTCCGGTGGTACAATTAGGTGCAAAAACCCCTTCTTGTGACAGATAGAACAGTTACAATCAACAGCTTCGTGTTTTTCCACCCCGACTCGGAAGCGGACAGCACCGCAATGACAGCCACCTTCGTAGATAACAAGTGTCAGATCCATATTTACTGGCAATCTTATTTTTGAACCGATCTTAACATTCTTGGTAGTTAGGGCGTTTTTAATTGCCCAAACCATTGATTTTATTGAATTGTCATGATTCCTGATTCCTTAGCATCTAAATGATAAAGCTAGTTTCTTCGCCAAGAGCAGCTTGCCAACTTCGGGCATCATAGTATAAGTCTTCCAGAGAAATACTGTACAGCGCCAGCACCAGTTTTTTGTGCAGTTGGTTCCACAAACTGAATGTTACCCAGTCCTCTGCAAGGCAAGCATCAGGAGAATGGCGACGTAAAGGTTCAATAGTTTCCCCTACAGCCTCTAAGATTTGTCCTAGAGAGATTTGAGCTGGTTCGCGGGCCAATTTGTAGCCTCCTTGTGAACCGCGAACTGATTGCACTAAACCTGCTCGTCGCATTTCAATTAGCAATTTTTCGAGATAGGGAGCCGGTAACTCCTGTCGTTTAGCTATCGATTTTACCGATGTCGGCCCGAACCCAGGTTGCAAACTTAGATCCAGTAGAGCTTTGACACTGTAGTGTCCGCGTGCAGTTAACTTCATCGGATTTTAAGATGTGGGGCATATATTCAGCTAGCTGATAGCTGATAGCTTATGCTACAGAGTTTAGAGATTGCTCGCAATCGACAGCTACTCCTCAAGAAAGACTGCACATTGTTAAAAATATTTAGATAATAGTGGTTAACAATCGAGCCAATCGGTGTAATATGGTTTTACGACCAGCTATAAAGCTAAAGTTTCTTGGCCAAATCAAAAATCAACCGAGAAAAAAACCGTACACCAGTTGAATATTTCAGGACTCAGTAGATGGTTAAAAAGAAAAGTATCGAACCCCTTGAAGGCGAAGGTCTGATCAAAAAGGTTAAAGACCTAGAGAACCTTACCAAAGAAGAAAAAGCAAGAGCCTGTGGCTACTACACCGTTACCAAAAATGGAGTAGAACGGGTCAACATGATGAAATTCTTGAATGCTCTGATTGATGCAGAGGGCATTCAGCTAGATGGTAAGCAAAACGGAAATGGACGGGGCGGACGCTCGGCTAGCTATCGGATTAGCGTTCAATCTAACGGGAACTTACTGATTGGAGCAGCTTACACCAAACAGATGGAACTCCAACCAGGAGATGAATTTGAAATCTCTTTGGGACGCAAGCACATTCACCTGCGCCAAATCGATCAAGAAGAAGAAGTAGCTTAAGCACTTACTTTTTGATTTGACTTGCTGGGACTGGTTGATTGGAGTTCAAGCAGAGGTTTTGCTCTGAAATATTTCTGTGTGGCTAAATCTGTGACTCTAAAACAGGATAGCTAGAGATGGCAATGGCTCGACAACAGCCACTGCCACCATTTATCAGATCCGAAATTAGCTATTTTCTCCCTCGCTAGATCCAATTGGAACAGCGAGGTTTTTCCGCGTATACAACCTCGCAGAGGTGGATAAAGTGTAGTAGGGAAACGGGAGTGCCGTGTCCCTAGGGGGAGTAATTGAGGCTCACTTATTAAGCTGGGTTGGCCGCAGTTCGTCTTTGCAAGAGTCGGGCAATTTCAGCTTTTTCTACCAGTCCGACGAGAACACCGTTGCCGCGAATCACAGGGAGTTCTTGGACTTTGAGTTGTTCAAAGAGAGTGACGACTTCTAGGAGGGATTGTTCTGGTTCGACGGTGGCGGAAAATTCGATCGGCTTGAGGAGTTCTTTCACTTGAACCGAAGGCCAGTTACCCGTAGGAATTGTTTTGAGCTCGTCAAGTTCGATCGCACCTACCAATTGTCCCGCATCATCTGTTACCAGATAGCGACGCCAGTTTTGAGGATTACCGATGACGTAGTTATTGGCAAATTCTCTCAGAGATAAGTTTTCTGAGACGATCGGGCTTCCTGGAGTAACAGCATCTGCCGCTGTCAGCCCCGCCAGTTGATTTTGAACTGTGGCAGATTGTGCAGATTGACCAGCATTTTGCAACAAAAACCAACCGATTACTAAATTCCAGATGTTGCCAAATATTCCTGTAGCAATGGCGATCCAACCAATGATTTGACCCACACGGCTAGCAAAAATGACACCTTTGTAAGGGTTCCCTGTAATTTTCCAGACAATCGCTTTGAGGATGTTACCACCATCTAGGGGCAAACCAGGAATCAGGTTAAATAGAGCTAAAGCTAAGTTGATGGAAGCTAAAAGTTGGACGATAGCCGCTGCGGGGCCTGTGAGACTAGCACCAATGCCGATCGCTGCTAACAAACCCGATAATAATAGACTAACTAACGGGCCTGCGATCGCCACCCAAAAAGCCTGGGCCGGAGTTTTGGATTCTCTTTCCAAACTAGCCAATCCACCAAACAGAAATAGCGATATGGATTTCACGCCAATTCCCTGTTTGATAGCAACCCAACTATGTCCCAATTCATGGGCTAACACCGAAGCAAATAACAGCAATGCTGTGAATAATCCCAGCATCCAGGGCGCTAGGGGGCCCAAGGTAGGAAACAGAACAGCTAGTGCGCCACCATACTGCCACGTTACTAAGCCCAGGACTAAAAACCAAGATGCGTTGATGTAAAAGGGAATTCCAAACAGGTTGCCGACGCGAAATGTACCATTCATAATGGCTACCTCTGATATTATGGGGGAGAGTTTTTTCTCTCTGTTTCCTTATAATAACGAAATGTAACGATGATGTTAATCTGTCGATGGGCGTGGTATCCGCCTGGGTTGGTTCGGTAAAGAGCGATCGCCCTTGGACTGAGAAAGTGCGATCGCCCTTGACGACTACTCAAACAGGTTTGAGATTAATCAGGTATCTTGCCCAATCTTTCCCTCAATTCATCAGCCGATAACTGCGGCAGTTGCTCTACAAATAGTGCCAATTCTGCTACAGACAATGCCAATAAATTAGTGATGGCGATCAGCAAAAGATCGCCCAATTCAGTTGAACTAATTTTCAAGACACTTTCAGCTAATAATTTCACCGCTGATTCCCGCCCTGATTCATCGACTGTTAGCATCGATATTGCCAGTAACAACACAGTAAAATCCGTCGCAGACAACTTTGATATGGGAGCTAGAAAAACCGTCATTTTTGGGTTTAATTCTCCAAACCTGACTTGCAGAAAATTTTCTAAGATTAAGCGCTGTTGTTCTTGTCTACCTCGTTCTAGCCCTTGTTCTAGTCCTTGTTCTAGCCCTCGTTCTAGCCCTCGTTCTAGCCCTTGTTCTAGCCCTTGTTCTAGCCCTTGTTCTAGCCCTTGTTCTAGCCCTTCTTCTCTAGCTTTTTGCTGTGCTGCTTCTATTTGTTGCTGAAAAAGTGGTGCAATAGCCATAATTAACTCCCGCTCTTCTGGCTCTAATTCCTGTGGGATATCAGTTACTAAATTTGACTGTAACCGATACAATAATTCTAGCGCTATCATCCGCAACGGATCGTCCGTTGCTAAAGCGCTCAATTGAGCGATCGCCCTTTGCTGCACTTTACCTTTGCCCAAAATCCTTAACCACAAGGTTTCTGGAGTTTCTGGCAACTGGTGAATAGCCACAATGGCAGTTCGCAAAGACTCGCCAAAAAAATAGATTCCCTCCATCCAATTCTCTATGTCTGGCTTGGCATTAAAGCTATCCACCAATGCTTTTGATGCTGTGGGCATCAAAATCCACAGTTTGGGTAACTGAGAATCATCAAGGCGAGTATTTTCTCTTCTAGATTGTCGTTCTAATTCACCTCGCACATCCAATAACTTGCCTAGACAGCTACAAATTTCGCTGACGTTGGCCGGATTCCGAAACGGTTCAATAATAGCAGTTGTGCTTGCCATTTTTCCCAACAATCCCAGACTTTTTAAGTATTCTGGATTTTGGGTGATGGGAGTGAAGTAAACATCAATTTCTCGGACTTCGGAAGTTACATCTCTGCCGATATTGACTGTTCCAATGGGTGACAGAAGTTCTTCCAGGTATTCTTTCGCAAAACGATCGTGAATAAATCGCGTCATAAAAATTAGGATTAACTTTTTAATTATAGCATACTTGACTTAATCACCATCGAATCCATCCCTTCTCCCCGGCTGACTAGAGGGCTTCAATTCATCAACTAATTAAGTATGATTAGAAGCTGTTCTCGCCCCTATTTCCGCAGCCCAACGCTTCAAATCTTCGATTTGCGATCGCGCGATGGTAGCTAGAGGTACTGTCTCCTCGATCGACTTCAACATATCCTCAGTCGTCAAATCTCGCCGCTGGCAGTTGACAAAAGTCCCAAAAGCTCGATACAATCCATCGATTACAACTTGCTCAATTTCTGCACCACTAAAATTCTCAGTCCGCTTAGCCAAAATCCCCAAATCAAACTCTCGCCAAATAGTCGATCGCAACCGCTGTAAATGGACTTGAAAAATATCTTGCCGCTCCAATTCTGAAGGCAAATGCAAACAGAAAATCTCGTCAAACCTGCCCTTTCTCAGCAACTGGGCGGGCAAAATCCGCACATTATTTGCAGTTGCGACAATAAACACCGGACTGGTTTTTTCCTGCATCCAAGTAATCAAACTACCCAATACCAGACGCGATGTTACCGAATCGCCATCGCCGCTAACAATATTGCCGAAAGCATTATCTATTTCATCGATCCACAAAACGCAAGGGGCGATCGCCTCTACCAATTCTATCATCTGTCTAACCCGACTTTCGCTATCCCCGACCCTGCCACCAAACAATCTCCCAGTATCCAACCGCAACAGTGGCAAACGCCATTCCGAGGCGATTGTTTTGGCTGATAAAGATTTGCCAGTACCTTGAATTCCCACTAACAAAACGCCCTTGGGATTTGGTATGCCATAGCTGCGCGCTTCCTCAGTAAAAGCATCGTGTCGCATCTTTACCCACTGCTTCAAATTTTCCAATCCGCCCACATTTTTGAGAGATTCTCTGGAATTGACAAACTCCAAAATTCCCGTTTGGCGAATGGCTTGCTGTTTCTCTTCTAAAACTCCATCAATATCTGACTCATTAATCTCCTGTTTGGCCGCCAACGCTTTAGTTAAAACCCGCCCAATCCGGGCGCGACTCAAACCTTGACAAGCTTTAACTAACTGTTCCCTTCCTAAACCAGTAACTTGCAACTGTTCTGGCTGAGACACTAGGTGAGAAATTAAACGATCGATTTCCTGAACATTGGGCAACGGGAAATCAATTACTGTCACTTCTTCCTGCAATTCTTCTGGTAATTCCAGGGCGGGAGAAGTCAGAACAATAGTTTTTTTGCTGCGCTTCAATTCCCGCGTTAAATTGCGTAATTCTCGGACTACCGGCACATTTTTTTCGGTGTAGGGATATTTCAAAATTGGGTGCAAGTCCCGCAACACAAATATGGTATATTCTTCTACAGCAGTTTTGCCAATGCGATCGAGCGCCGCCATCACCGAACCTTTGGCGGAACCGTTATCTTCCCAGCCCCGCACGATATCCCAGAACAACACCCGGCGCGCGGGAGTTACTTGCAGCGCTACTTCACTAATTACTGCTTCCACAGGTTCTTCTTCCGCGCCTACAATATATAGCAGCGAATAGTGGGCGCGAATCATCAAATCTAGTCGTTTTACCAGTGCCTCGAAAGGGTTGTGGCGATCGCCCTTAATGGCATCACCTGCTTTTAGTTGGAGGTAATTTTCTGTCATTTTATTTAAGATCTTAAAGTGTTAGAGTGAGATTAAAAATAAGGTTCGTAGTCGAGATTTTAGTCATGATAAAATTTTGAAAAAGAACTAAAATCTGGACTAGGAACCTTGAAATTATAACAGAAGAGGAGACTATTGGCTATGGGGCAACTTTTCGAGCTTGTTTCAGCATTTCAATCAGAGTGTGGTGAGCATCTTCGGCATCTTTCAAAGTGCGCTCAAAATTCACTCTGACTGGGAAAGTTTCGCCATTGACTTGAGCGGTTAAATCCATGCCAGTTGCATCAATCGCCAGCATTTGAGCTTCGGTTGCATCCGGTTTGTTGCCAAATGCTTGAGCATAAATCACTACAGCACTAGCATGATCTTCGTTCATGTGGGTGCAGATGCGATCGCTAATCTCAGTAGAAAACGGTTCTGACATCAGTGGAGTCCTTCCTATGCAATATTAATCTATTGTACTGCGATCGGTACAAAGAAGAAGGAAGAAGGAAGAAGGAAGAAGGAAGAAGGAAGAAGGAAAAAACTATGTCCGAGGCCCAATACCCGATTCGCGATTCCCAAAAGTACCTAATTTACCCTAGAAATGCTATATTAAATAGTAAAATTAAAAATTCTAGCACTTATATCGAACTACTCAAAACATTTCCTCCCCGACCCATAACTACTCAGGAGGAATTAATTGCGACTCAAACTGCGATCGACTCTTTGTTGGATAAAGGCGAACTGACTCCAGACGAACGCGATTACCTTCATCTACTAGGAATGCTTGTTTATGAGTATGAGCAAACTTTAGAACCCATACCTGACATTTATGGAGTAGAACTTTTAAAGGCTTTAATTGAAGATTTTGAACTGAGACAAAAAGACCTAGTTCCTATTTTCAAAACAGAGTCTATTGTCTCTGATATCCTGCGTGAAAAGCGCCAACTTACAACCGAACACATACAAAAACTTGCAAAGTTTTTCAGCGTCTCGCCGGCTGTTTTCTTTCCGCTGCATCCAGTTAAAAAAACTGCTTGAATTTAAAACCATATTTTTGTTTGTATAGCAATCCTAAATGATTCACAAAATTTGTAGGGGTAGTGGACGGTGCGTGCCTACCCCGGATGAATCGGGCAACCACGGGGGGATTGCCCCTACAAGAATCACGCAAATGATTTAGGATTGCTATACGCATTGTCACCGATAAATTCTCTAAAAACCCGGTTTCTTGAATCGGAGTGCGTCAATCCTGAGAATGCTTCCTTTTCATTGCTTTTTAAAGGTGAGACAGTTTATCATAATTAGTAATTAAAGAGAATTCAAACAACCTGCCATGCTGTGGACGCCCGGACAAATCCTCAAAACTCGCCCTCTCCGCATCGACACCATCCTGGGAATGGGGGGATTTGGCATGACTTACAAGGCCACACACTTGCAACTTAACTATCAAGTTGTCCTCAAAACGCCGAATCTGAGTTTGCAAAATGACCCTGAATACGCCAACTTTGTCCGCAGATTTATCCGCGAAGGGCAAATCTTAGCAAAATTTTGCCAAAACGTCCATCCTGGAATTGTCCGCATTAGCGATTTGTTTGAGGAAGCAGGCCTTCACTGTTTGGTAATGGATTTAATAGTCGGGGAAAGTTTATATAATACAGTACGGCAACAAGGCAGACTCCCGGATACGGAAGCAGTGGCAATTATCCGCCAAATTGGAGAAGCATTAAGTGATGTTCACCAAGCCGGAATAGTCCATCGAGATGCCCATCCGGGTAATATTATGTTACGTCCGAACGGGCAAGCAGTATTAATTGATTTTGGCCTGGCAAGTGAATTAATGCCAACTATTATTAGTAGCAGACATCCTCATAACCCTGCTTTTGCTCCTTGGGAACAGCATATGGAAGGTAGTGGCAAACCAACGGTTGATATTTATGCTTTAGCTGCATCTTTATATTATGCAGTAACTGGAAAAGTGCCAACAGCTTCCCTCAATCGGCATTTTAGAAATGAAGCATTGCCACCTGTGAAAAATTTTGGGGTGAAAGATTGGGTGAGTTTAGCAATAGAAAAAGGAATGGCATCCGATCCGCAAAAGCGGCCGCAGTCGATGAAAGATTGGTTGAGTTATCTCCGGGAACCGATTCCGTCAACGGTTGCGGGTGTTTCGGTACAGCTTAAATCAGCGCGGGGTGTTGACTATACTCGTCTGCGAGATTTATTGGCGGCGGGGAAGTGGAAAGAGGCGAATTGGGAAACTCAAGTGCAGATAATGGGGGGAAAAACAGAGAATTATTGTGCTATGGGATTAATGCTCGACTTACCCTGTCCCGATTTCCATACCATAGATCGACTTTGGCTGAAATATAGTAATGGTCGCTTTGGGTTTAGTGTACAAAAATCAATCTGGGAAAGAGTAGATGCAAATATTATTGATTTCGCTCATTCTTTAGGATGGGTAGATGGTAAGTATGCGTTATGTTATGAAGATGTAAATTTTACTCTGGGAGCGCCAGTAGGTCATCTACCTTGCTTCAAAGGCCGTTTTTATACATCAGGTGATACCCTAATGATTCTCGGCGGTAAAACTTATATATTTTTAGTGGATTTTGGTACAAATAAGAGGGTTTTTGAGGATTTATGTAGACATCTAGACCCACATCCTTTTGCTACGTTAAAGGCTCGACAGGAACTACTTTCTGATAATGAATATTATTGGCGCCAAAGAATCAAAGAAATACTATTTTTAGATAAGTTTTTTCAGAAGCTTGAAAATTGTGGATTATAGGTTTAATATGAAAACCCGGTTTCTTTGGTCAGTGTGTAAGTCCTAATCAACTCTAAAGTCGAGACTAAATGATGCGTTATGCCATTGTCATTGAAAAAACACCCAATAACTATTCAGCTTATGTGCCAGATTTACCCGGATGTGCAGCCACAGGCGCTACCCTTGCGGAAGTACAGCAGCAAATTAAAGAAGCGATCGAATTTCACTTAGAAGGGTTGCGAGAGGAGGGTTTACCCATTCCCCAACCAACTACTCTCTGTGAGTATGTAGAAGCACGGTAGTAGAGCAAAATATGTCATAAATTAAATCTGCAAAATTCAATAATCATAAATTTATGCTATAATTAAAGTCTAATTTTTAACCCCAGATTCACCTATGCCAACTTTAACTGATATTGGCACTTTGATTACCCGCGATCCGCAAAGCTAGGGAAATAAACCTAAACGAATCCATAATTGTCGCGCTATTAACTGTGCTTGAGAATTCATTCCCAAAGCTGTAACTGTTACTCTACCTACTGGTGTCATTCCTGCGATCGCACCTGACTCAGCTTGCACTTGAAAATTCTCTTCCCACCTATTTTCTCTTGGGTGAAACAGCGAAACTTCTGTATTAGATGTAGAATCAATTCCGCTTGTATTAGTTCCTTTCCGCAGATTGCAAGAGCGACAAGCTAATGCTAAGTTTGAAGTCTCATTATTACCGCCTCGATAAAGTGGAACAATATGTTCAATCTCGAAAGGAAAGTTAAATACGATTTCAGGTGCGCGGCAATATTCGCAACGATGAGCAGCACGATCTGCTACTAAATTGTAGTTAGGATTCATCAGCTCAATTATTGTACGAGAACTGCTGTCCGAATAGTAGCAGCTTGAAGTTCAGTTTCGACAAGACTTTCTAATTCCGCTTGTTGTTGGGGAGAAAGAGTTTGTCCTCGATCGCGCGCTGTACGCCACAAATTCATTAATTCTGATAATTTTTTTTGTTGTTGGATAGTAAATAATTCGTCAGGATTAAACCTTTGAATGACTATTAATGCGCTGAAGTCCGTTTCGCCTAACAAAGCAGTCAAAGCATCTAAAGCTTGACCCGCTGTTTGACCGACAGATTGCCGATCGCCCGCAATAGCACGATAGGATTTCTCACCGTTGGTATTAATTACAGGCAGGATAGTTACCGCAGTCATATCTGATTGCAAGTTAGTTACTGATTTAGTATAACCTGATTCCCTACAATTATAGCTTTGATTATAGCTCAAAAATTTAATATATTTATGCTATACTTGAATTCTAATTTTCAACCCCTGATTCACCTATGCCAACTTTAACTGATATTGGCACTTTGATTATCCGCGATCCGCACCTTCGCGGTGGCATCCCTATTATTGCAGGTACTGCCACATCGGTACAGCGAATCGTAGTCTTATACAAACAAGGTAATAGTGCTGAGGAAATAGCAGCGGATTTGGATCATCTCACCTTAGCTCAGGTTTATGCTGCACTGACTTATTATCACGCAAATCGAGCAGAAATAGAAGCAG
Source organism: Microcoleus sp. CAWBG640 (assembly GCF_020883015.1). Lineage (NCBI taxonomy): Bacteria > Bacillati > Cyanobacteriota > Cyanophyceae > Oscillatoriales > Microcoleaceae > Microcoleus > Microcoleus sp. CAWBG640. The sequence continues at coordinate 88,672 of NZ_JAHRFC010000006.1, read as the reverse complement.
ATTTAGTGGCTGAACAAGCAGAATATGAACGTTTGGCAGCATTAAATCAGCTAAAAATGCAGGAGAAAGCATGAGCCAAATTCGTCTTTACTTAGATGAAGATTCACGAAGTAAAAAACTATTGCAAGCTTTACAAAGTCGTGGTGTAGATGTCATTACAGTTGCCGAAACAGGGATGTTATCTCGCAGCGATGAAGAGCAATTAATTTGGGCTTTTACCAATCAAAGGGTAATTTATAGTTTCAACATTAGGGATTTTTATAGAATCCATACCAATTGGCTAGAAAGAGGAGATTCTCATACAGGAATTATTTTAGGACAGCAAAATTATTCAGTGGGAGAACAAATGCGTCGCCTTTTGAGTCTAATTTCTGCCAAATCAGCGGCAGGAATGCAAAATCAAATAGAGTTTATCAGTGCTTGGAGTGAAAAGTAAAGATATTATCGATCGAGATAATTAGATACCCTGACTTCTTAAATAAGTCAGGGTATCTGAGTATTCTATCCTACAAACTATACAGCCTAACTAAAAGATCGATCGTCAAAGGGCAATTCATCAAACAGCGAATCAATATCAGCCTCAGACTTCGCAACTGGCGCAGGAGTCGCCGACTTTGAAGGCTTCACCGAAGGCACTTTTGCCACTGGTAAATTTGCCGCAGGTTCCAAAACAGCAGGCTCAGATTTCTGCAACTTAACTACAGGTAATTCCCCACCATTTTCACCATTTTTGCTAGTTTGATTCCACATCATCATTCCCAGCAAACCATCCACCAAACCACCACCGCTACCATTACCGCTTACCGCAACATCAGGTACAACTCGCACATGGTGATCGCCTATAATTTGCATTAACTGCAAAGCCGTATAACCAGAACCCCCCAAAGCCACAACACCAGCGTGATAAGCCGAAGCTTGAGCATTTCCCTTCACCCGAATCGACTCAGCTTCACCTTGAGCTTGTTTCACCTGAGAATTCGCTTTCAACTCAGAAATCTTCACACCTTGTTCCGATTTCACCATCTCTTGCTGAATCTCAGCCAGCGCCGTTTCCCGCACCAATTGTTGCCGCTGAGTTTGCGCCAATTGCTGCACCTCATAAGTCTTACATTGTTCTTCCGCAATTTTGCGATCGGTTTGAGTTTGCATCAACTCTGCGGGTGGTAAAATATCCCCAATCAAAGTATCAATTGCTTGCACATCATAGGTACGCAAAGCCGCTTTGATATACTCGGCCGCTTCCGCTTGTCTGCCGCTTCTTGCAGAGAGAAAATCTAACACAGAATAAGCTTGAGCCGAATTGCGGAAATAATTCCCAATTGTCGGCTGCAAAACATGGTCAACTAAATTCTGCATCGAACCCACACGAGAGATGACTTTCGGAGCATCCAAGGCTCCCACATGAATAATCTGAGCTACTTCTAAATCAAAGGCAAAACCATCTTGAGAACGTACAGTTAAAGATGAAAGTTGAGAGTCGTAACTGTGTCTTTCTGTTTTGCTAGACCAATTCAAAACAATATTTGTAGTCGGTACTAATTCTACCTTCAAAATGCGCGTATTTAGCGGATGTTTGCCCGGATAAAGTGGAGTTATCCACACGCCTTTATTGCCAACTTCCACCAAATTGCCGTGGGTGAAAGCAGCACCACTGATATCTTCTGAGGTTTTACCGACATAGGAAATAACTGCGCCCACATAGCCGATCGGGATTTCAGTCATTGCCACTTGTTCCACCCCGACAAACCAAGGATTTAAGTTCCACGAACCGGAGAGCAAAACCTGCTCCTGCAAGCCGCGCCTTCCTCCACCAATGATGAACTTCTGTGCATTTTGGAAATTATCATGATTCGGAATAATCGCGCCCGCAATTTCACCATCTTGAATGGGAATTCCGTCATAGGTTGTGACTATTCCCACTTTATCTGGTGCAATTTTGTACAGCTTTAAATGTTCTGCTGTCATCCCATGTTTTTGTGCATTGGCTGCGGTAATTATAGTAAATAATGCTGTATTAATTCGATAGCTACCTCCGGTTAAAATTCCCAGTTGTCTACCTTTTTCGCCACCGCTCTTTAGGAATTTTCGAGCATCTTGAAAATTGTCGCATTCTGTGATTTTACCAAGGATGCGCTGGGGCGGAATAGACTGACCACCTGCTGCGATAATTAAGGCAATTTCACCTTGGGGAACCACTGTTAAGGATTCTTTGCGAACATTGTATTGCAAAGGCCAATAACCCCAGTGCCAACCGGGAGGTAAAGTATCAGCTTGATATCCCGCTTCTCCGTTTAGGGCAATTAAATCTCCGGGTGGTAAAGCCTTGCCGCCGAAGCTAAACTTTTTACTGACAATGCCCACTTCGCGATCGCCAATTACGACTAATCCACCAAAAAATAATGGTATGCAAATAATGATCGCACCACCGATCGCAATTGGCACAATTGAGCCGAATAAGTCCATCCGCACTGTCTGCACAGCAACAGTGGTTTGAGGTAGCTGCTTCAATAGTATCTGAGGTTTGGCTGCTAGCTGAGTCGAAATTTGACTTGCAGGGGGGATATCGCTAGCAGCTAATACTGGCGTGGGTTTTAAACTGGTTGTTGCGCCCAAAGCTAGAGCAGCCGAAACCGCCGCTGCTAATTGTTTGAAAACGCGGACTTTGGTTTTCGAGTTTGGTTTAAATGAATAAAGCATTTGTTTAATATCGGCTAGATTGTCCTATTGGTTCAAGCTTAGCCTCGATCGCAAATTTTGACTAAAAACTTAAGCTTTGATGTTTGATTAATTGGATTCATAATCTTCACGCCGATGTGACTTTTTATCACATTTTTTTAAGTTTTATTCCAGGGTTTTGTAGGGGCGGTGCCCCCGTGCCCGCCCCCTCCACGGACGATGGAATCGGTGTTTCAAATATCGGGGCAACCACGGGGGGTTTGCCCCTACAGAGAATGAAACAGCCCTGGGGGGATAGGGGGATAGGATTTGATCAGTTTTGAAATTTAAAAAATATTATTTATTTTCAATAATGCACAATTATTGAGAATATAATTAAATCATTTATATCTTGAAAGTCATATCCTCAGAGAGTTTCAGCTCCTTAGAGCCACCGAGTGATGCACTAAAGACCGCTTCCTCAGAGAGAATGTTATGGAAAAAACTGAGAGCAACCCTCATAAATTGCGATCGGTCATCCCAATAAGTAAATAGTACACACACAGCACCGCAGCCACTATGCTCAAGCTAATCCCGCAGTTCATTGATAACTCACACCTCACTAAGGCTAAAAAACCCGGTTTCTTCCGCAATCATCGATTTTTTAATATTCACACAGGGTTTCGACTCCGCTCAACCACCAGGGTTGTTGGTTCCCCGTAAGTAAGTCCTGAATCTCAAATCTGTGTTTCATTGTCCTGGTAAAATCAAGTTAACAGTTAACAGTGCATCAGCATTAAATTCTTTCCTTACGATCATTATTGGAGAATTACCCAAGATGTCCAAATCCTCTAACCAGGAAAACATTCCCAGATTACCAGAACGTCTAAATGACAGCGACGTTTTTTGCACCCATTTTATCTTGAACACTGATAATTATCATGAATTTTTTGAGTGGAAAAACGATACTCGTCTCAAGCGAAACTTTGAGTTGTACAAAAAAAATAACGAGGTGTTCGCACAGTTTTGTTCCCAGTCTAATGACATCATAAATATACTAGAATTTTGGAAAAACCTAGTGATTGATGCTTCACCTACTGTGCAACAATGGGAACGCCCAGATAGAAGGCAATTAGCCCTAGGTCATGTAAGGAGTTATCTTGAAACAAGCTGCTATTATGCAGCCAGAAAAGTATTTTCGACATCAAAAATTCGCTCTTGGGACGATTATCTATCATCAGCTCGCATTTTTATTCACAATTCTGACAAGATTGTCAAATTATTAAAATCCTATGATTCTAGTCAAGCTTCTCTAAAGACTTACATTGACAATATTTTGATTAAGGAGATACATAATCAAGAAGATATTTGTAAATATTCACGGTGGCGACTGCTAATTGAAAAATCGGAAAAACAGCTCCGGGAAGCACTGGAAATATATGGAATTCAAGAACCTAATTTCTCTCAATATATCTTTGGGCGCAAATGCTTTGACCCAGTTTATAAATTCAACAAAGTTCGTAATCCCGCCTTAAGAAGATCGAGGGGTACATGGCCAGATCCTGATAGCGAAGACTTTCAAGCTGCCGCTGAATCTTACAATTCACAAAAGTCTCTTTCTTCAGCCCCCCATGAAGTCTCCGCAGGTTCAAGTATTAGCTGGGAAAAGATGAAAGCTTGGATGGAAATCTGCATTATTGCCTTGCAAAAATACGAAAAACGTATCATTGATACTTCTGAATATATTCATGAAACATTCAAAAAAAGTGAGCAACAAGACAGTGATGGATGCTTGGATGACTCAGAACCAGAAGACATGAGTCTTGAAGCTGAAGAATCTGATTCACAAGCAAATTCACGGTTTGAGGAAACTAAATCTGCTTTTGAGAAAGAACTCGATAGTCTCAAACTCGAACAACACCACATTCTCCTACTTTACTATGTCGCTGGCTTCAATCAAAAGCAAATGGAAATCAAATTAAACTTAACCCAGTCTGCCATTTCTCGTCGTCTTAATACTATCAAGAAGCGATTAAGAACAACTTTGAATCAACAGTCACAACCCGATAAATGGGTGAAAAACTATGTGGTCGAATGGCTACATAAAAGTTTTCACTCACCTCAGCACTCGGAGTTATGTGAAGCAGCTTTAGTTGAAGCAATAAAAGAACTTCATCCTTCAGAGAGACAGGTTTTGTTTCTGCGCTATGGCGAACAGGTAAATGAACAGAATATTGCCAGTCAACTAGGGATTAGTTTATTGGATGTGAATGCCATAATGGACATATCTAAGCACAAGTTACAAGCATATTTAATGAAGGAATTGACTAGGTGGGAAAAAGAATGTATGGAAGTTTTGTTGAAGGAGTTTTATAAGCCTAAGATTTCGGTGGCTTGTGAAACTCTCAATCTATCTTTAGAGGGTGAAGATACCAGCCAAATAATTGATAGGATTGTCGCAGAATGTTTACAAAATTTGATAGTTACTGAAAAAGGAGAATAAACCAATGTTTGACTTAACCAAATTACAACTCGTTGATTCTAGTGATTCTTGCCTCGTGCGGTTGAAAATTGACCAAACAGACCAAGATACTGCTTGGTATCAAGCTCAAGAGCATTCTAATCCAATTTCTCGTTACAATGCCTATCTCAATGGTGCTTGTTTAAAGCCTTTTATGCAGTGGATTACAGAGTTGCTGGCAGAAGAAGCATTACCTCAACCTTCAGTCTGGAAACGTCAGGATCTTGCTAGTATTTGGGAATTTGTCAATGGCACTGCCATTGAAATTGGTGATACTAGATTAGTGTTAATTCCCAGTGATGAGGGAGATTTGGAGGAATTTTGTGTGCCACAGGAATGGGTTGATATGCCTAATTGGACTGCTGATTATTACCTGCCGGTACAGGTGAATTTGAATGGTGATGATGATGGGGAGTGCTGGATGGAAGTTTTGGGGTTTGCGACGCATCGGCAACTGAAGCATGAAGGTAGGTATAATAAGTGCGATCGCACTTATGCTTTGTCAACACAGAAATTAACCAAATCTCTCCTTGTCATGGACATAACTCTAGGCTTGAATTTGCAACAAAAAGTCCCACCCTTGCCAAGTTTATCCGAACTGGAATCGACTGAATTATTACATACTTTGGGTAATTTATCGGTGTATTCTCCCCGGCTGCTAGTTCCGTTTGAACAGTGGGCATCTTTCTTGGCTAATGATGAATGTAGACAACAACTATATAATCTGCGTTTAGGAATTATTCAGGAACCAGTGGTGGTGGAAAGTCAATCACGTTTAGTTGAGTGGGCAAAGACTTATATTCAAGCTGGCTGGGAGACGATTGATGACATAATTGAGAGGTTGGGACTGTTAGATTCTGGCTTAATGTATGCGATGGAAGGTGAAGGTTATCGCTATGGTGATTCTAGCAGCCATAACGGAATTCCGACATTGCTTGACTTATTGCGCGATCGCCGACATAAAAGCAATCAATTGCGGGCTGCGGAATTATTAGGTTGCGTTGAGCCGGGAAATCAGGAGGCAATTTCCGCACTGACACACTTGCGGGAAACTACCGAAAATGATACCTTGAAGCGCCAAGCAGCAGTCAGTTTGGGAAAACTTGACCCCAAAAATGCCGCTGCGGGGGTGAGAATTGGTAAGATGATTGAATTAAAAATGGAGCTCGATAGCGATCGCGTGGTGCTAGAAATCACTCTGTTACCTGAAGGAAGTGATAAAACCAATATTTTCTTGCGGGTATTGCCAGTGCGATCGAAAACTCTACCGCTCAATCTGGAACTAATTATCCTAGATGAAGATGGCGAAGTTTTCTGGCAAGAAAAAGCACACCATTTCACCAATAGGTTAATGTATGAATTCAGAGGTGCGATCGGCGATTTTTTCCAGGTAAAAGTCGCTTGCGACGGATTTAGCATCACAGAAGATTTTACCATTTAACTAAATTAGGATCGGGAGGTCAAAAGCGATGAGCAAGCTTGTAATTTTGGAAATACGCGATGCTGACAATGAGCAACGCTATCCTGTCACCCTCAGAATCGGTGATAGCATTAACTCTATGAGTGTTGCAATTCATGGGTACTTACCCCCAGCTCAAGATTTGAGGAAAAGCTATGACCATTTTAACACCTGTCGAAGAGAGTGCAATTTAGGTTCTTCTCGCAAATTAGAGCATATCAACAAGGGTAAAATTGTAAATTACTCGATTAAACAATTAGGAGATTCCCTAGAAAATAATATTAATAGTTGGCTCACTTTTGGCGATAATTATTTTCAGCCAATTCGAGATAAAATTATAGAAGTATTAAGTCATGAGCGAGGTAAGGAGCAAGGTAAGGGTAAGGTCAGGTTCATTATTCAAACAGATGATGTCGATTTATGGGGTTTACCTTGGCATTTATGGGATAAATTTCAACAGTTTGAAGTTGAACCTGTGATCAGCAATTTTCAGGCAATATCCAATACGCAGTTAATTAAATCTCAACATACAATTAGAATTTTAGTAATTTTGGGATCTAGTATAGGCATAAATACTGATGCAGATTTGGTGTTATTAAAGGAATCAATTGTTGATCTTAACGCCGAGATTACTACCAAGGTAGCTATTAATAGTACCCAGCTTAATCAGCAGTTATGGGAGCAGAATTGGGATATTTTATTTTTTGCAGGTCATAGTTCCAGCAAATATGATTACAGTCATGGTATGTTGGATCTGAGTGAAACTGAAAGTATATCGATTAAAGATTTAAAGTATGGTTTAGAAAATGCCATTAAGCACGGCTTGAAATTAGCAATTTTCAATTCTTGTGATGGCATGGGATTAGTAAACGAACTGGCTTCGCTGCAAATTCCAGCCGTGATTGCTATGCGAGAGCGAGTGCCGGATGAAGTCGCTCAAAAGTTTTTGGAGCATTTTCTACAGGCATTTGCTAGAGAGAGAAAGTCTTTGCCCGACTCAGTTATGGACGCGCGAAAAAAGCTGCACGGGATGGAGGGTGAATATCCTTTTGCTAGTTGGCTACCGATGATTTACGAGCATCTCGGTGTGGAGCCTCCCACTTGGGATGAGTTACTCAAGGGGAATGAGGAAGAGTGGCAACGTGTTTCGATTTGGCGCAATCTTCGCACTGTGTTGGTGGCTAGTGTGTTAGTCACGGGCGCTGTGATGGGAGTGCGGTGGCTGGGATTGTTAGAACCCTTAGAATTACCTGCTTACGATTATTTAATGGGGCAACGCCAATCAGAGCCCATAGATTCCCGCATCACAGTAGTTGAAATCAGTCAAGAAGAAGTTGATAAGTATGGTGGCTATCCGATCAAAGAATCTGCTTTAGCAGAAATCGTCAATAAAGTAGAAAAATATAAACCAGCAGCCTTGGGCCTCAATATATCCCGTAATCAACCTAGAATCAAGGATAATCGGGATATCACAGCCCGTAAAAATTGGATAAAAAGTTTTCAAGAAAATCAAAATTTTTATACTGTCTGTTCTTACCAATCGTCAGCGGGAGATCATGCTCCACCTCCTGAATTTTCTCCGAAACAATTAACCGAACAAGTAGGATTTGTCGATTTTTTTGATGATAATATTCAAGACAATAAATATCAGACAGTACGTCGCCAACTATTATCCTACGATCCCAATTATTTACCTAAATCTTCTAAATGTAGTACACCCTATAGCTTTAGTTTTTTATTAGCATTTTCATTTTTATCATCCCAGAATCGACCATTACAAGTTAATGAAAATACTAAAAATTGGCAATTAGATAGAGTGATTTTTAATCGGTTAGCCTCACACACAGGAGGTTATCAAAGCCTTGATGGCAATAGTAGTCAAATTCTCCTCAACTACCGCGCTAATCCTAGGCCGGCAAAAATAGTTTCACTGACAGATATTGTAGAGGGAAAAGTCGGCGAAAGTGCCATCAAAGGTCGAGTGGTCATCGTCGGCTATACTGCGGGAGTAGCTAGGGATGATTTTAATACTCCCTATGGTCCAATGCCAGCAGTATGGATTCATGCCCATATGACAAGTCAAATTCTTAGCGCCGTGATGGATAATCCAAAACGACCTTTGTTATGGGATCTACCAAAGTGGGGTCATCTGCAATGGGGTGATGCAGTATTTGTTTGGCTATGGGCTCTTACTGGCGGAGTGCTAGTGATATATGTTCGTCCCCGGCTGTACTTGACAATAGTCACTTGTGCTGCTAGCTTGCTCTTATATTATATTTGTCTTGCGATTCTTAACCAGGGCGGATGGATGCCCCTAGTTCCCTCAGCCTTAGCTTTAGTAGCGACTGGCAGTGGATTAGTCATTTATAAAATATCTAAAAATCGACAGCCGGAATAAGTATCGTGGACAAAAACCTAACAACTAAATCTAAATGCGTAGGCTATATTTTCAACTAGCTTTTGCGACAGTTATTGCGCTGGCGATTATCGCGATTTCTCCTATATCTGTACAAACCTACAGTGCGATTTTTTTGAGCCAAGCCCCCTCACGCCCTCCTCAAACACCGCCACCACCACCACCACGGGATAATCAACCAAGACCCGGAACCGGACTTGATCCTACTAATCCATACTGCAAAAAGACAAGCAAGCCAATTACCGCTATTGTACCTGTTAAGAATCCGGTATACACCACTTCTGAATATCCAACTTTTTTGTTCTATATTCCCTACAATCCTGAAGATATAAACTCAGTTGAGTTTTCCCTGGTAAGTAGAGATGGGAAAAAGACAATTTATCAAGCTGCTATCTCTTTGCCAAAAACACCAGGAATTGTTAGTGTTAGCCTGCCAAAATCTCCAAAATACGCTATTGAACTCTATGAGTATTACCGTTGGTACTTCAAATTAAATTGTGAACCTTATACGCGCTCTACAAATGACCTGTACGTGAGTGGGTTTGTCGTGCGAGTACCACTCACCTCTGAACGCCAACAGCAAATCAATACAGGAACACCTGATATTTGGTATGATTCAGTCGCCCGTTTAGCTGAGCGTTTGCTTGCAAATCCTAAAGATGAAACTTTGAAAGTTCAATGGGTTAAATTATTAGAATTTGGTGGATTTAAAGAGCTGGCTGAAGAACCCTTAGTTGGTAATGTGCAACTCTTGGAAAAATAACTTAATAAAGGTTATATCGTTTCCGGTAACACCGGAATGATATAGAGGACACGGCAGTGCCCATTGGTGTCAACTTAAGGTCAAACCCAGTCACAGACTGTTGTTTAACGATTAAGGCCAGATCCCCCCTAGCCCCCCTTAAGAAGGGGGGGACAAGAGTCTGATCAAAGTCCCCCTTCTTAAGGGGGATTTAGGGGGATCTAGACTTTGCTATGAACGAGAGATACCAAGGGTTTTAGGCGATTGTTGACACCTATGGGTACTACCGTGTCCTAATTTCGGCTAATAATTCCGATGCAACCGGAAACGATATTAATGGGGGTTATCTTACTCTTTCCTAGGGTTTTGTCTCCTAGATTGTCTTATTCAATCCTATGAGATTACAGCCAATTACCAACAATAACATAAGGTGCCCAAAAATGAGGTTCTTGGTCTTCTTTTGCTTGAAAGTACGCTTTTTGAGCATTATGAAGTGCTTTTGCCCTTGTCATTCCCGGTTGACGCAACTCTTCATAAAATCTCACTATAATTTTTGTATTGACTGCATCTTCTGCTACCCATAAACTTGAAATTGTACTGCGAGCTCCTGCCCGTATCGCTACCCCTGATAGTCCTAATACTGCTCTATCATCTCCCTGTGCTGTTTTGCAAGCACTGAGTACCAGTAACTCGATCGCTCGAACATCCTGTTTATTACCCCTCTTAATCAATTTATCCAAATCGTTACTTTTTAACAAGGTTCCAAAACCAACAAGAAAAGTTTTTTCTGGGTCAGAGCTAAACTGACCATGTGTTTTAATATGTAGAATGGGGATATTAGCCAAAGCCAACTCTTGTTGCAGGTTTGTTAGAGTAAAGTTTTCATTCAAAAATCTTTTGCTGATTGATATATTTTTTCCAACTCCATCCAATTCTTCTAATAATTTTTGGATTTTTTCAAAATTCTGACCTTCTAGTGTCTGGGGTAGATCCACACCTCCTAGCAACACTTTTAACTTGCTTGATTTTACTTGATTCCAAGGTTTAGGTTCGAGAAGCTGCAAACCGGGAACTAGAGCAAGAGCATAATCTTTTTCCATTAGATACTGATCTGAGCGCTCATCGTAAAGAGATCCCATTGGGATACCCTGTAAGGGTCTGTCTAAGATAAATACTAATGTTTTCACATCTCGATCGCTTTCTAGCAGTGATTCTATTGGTTGTATCAGCCATTTGTACAGTTTTTTTGATTCTGCTAAGACTTCAGGAGTATTACCTGGTTGAATCAAATAGGTTTGTAAATTTTTGATAGTATTTTTTACGAGTGTCTTTTGCTGGTAACTCTCCCGATACTCTAAGTCTTTTTTCCCAGGTAACTTCAAGATAATTGCCAAACGATTTGGTAAAATAATTGCATGGATAACTGCTGCTGTCGGATCGTATTTATCGGCAATTTTATCAATCTCTTCTGCCTTATTCACCACGACACAACCATCCCTAAAAAAGTTATCCAACTCAGCCACCTGAAGCGCCTCAATCACATTCCTAGCTTGCTTCAAATTTTCCTGAATAGGCTTATCCCCCTGCAACAACAAATCCACAAATTCCCGATAAACAGGCTCTACCCGATCGCGAAAATCGAACTGTCCATCCCGACTAATCGGCACAAAATCGTTGCGTAGCGACTGTAACGTATTAAATGCAGCCGTATAAGCCCCGATCGCCCCTTTAACATCCTTCGCCTCCCCAAGCCAACGAATCCGCCCCAATTGCCACTGCCACTGATAAGCCAGATCCGGCGCATTTAACTGAACATTCTGCGACAACAACAAAGCTTGTTCCGTACACTGTTGAGCCTCCAGCCACTGCTGATTTTTTTCATACACAGTACCCAAATTGCCCAAAGCATAGGCTGTTGCCCTAAAATCGCCCAAATCCCTAGCCAATGCGATCGCCTTTGCACCCAATCTGCCAACTTCTCCCCAAGAGACAGACTCAATATTTCCCAGCGCACTTTCAGCCACGATTGCAGAATTTGGCAAACAGTAATTCACTATTTTTTCTGAATTTACCTTAGACGAATTTGAAACATGATTAGGAGTTTCTAGTCGTTTTTTGAGGTCAACAAAACTATTCATCAAATTGACTTCCGCATAAACTAGCTTGTGACTTGGTGGCAACTTACTCAATTGAGACCAAATTTCTAACCGCAATTTTTCGATTTCCTTTGCATTTCCCGTGAATTCACTTTTACCCTTAACTAAAACACTTAATAAATTAAGTTGTGCCTGGACTTTGACAAAAGAATTATTCGCAGCCACCACCGCCGATTTTCCATAGGAATCTCTAGCCTTTTGGTAGTATTCTTCAGACTGCTTCAATTCAGACAAGAATTTGTTTCTATTTCCCAGAGCTTGATACGTATCACCTAAACTTAGTAAGACTAAAGCTTGTTCTTGAGGAGATTCTTGTTGAGTCACAACTTGCTCTACTTCTTCCAGCAACTGTTGAGACTCTTTCAAATAACCAAGCTGTCTCCACACATCGCCAAGGAGACGCGCCCCGGTAATTTGGATATTTTTCAAGGACACTTCGACTTCGCTCAGTGACCGTATACCATTTTGGCTCAGTGACCTTGTAGCATTGGTGACTGCTCTACTTTTTTTAATTGGTTCTAATTTTTTAGTAATTAACTGTTGACAATCCTGACTGGGAATGGTGAAGTTTTCGGAATTGTTTGATTCGATAACAGGGATGATGGCTTGGCAAGCTTGCTGATATAAACCTAATTCTTGCAGGGTTTTAACTTGAGCAATTAAACTACGTTTCCAGCCTAAATCATCCTTTAATTTAACATAAATTTTCGTTGCTTGCTTCCCGGTTTGCAAAGCAAGATTGATTTGTCCTTGTTCCCATTGTCCATTGGATTGAATATCGAGAATTTGGGCGATCGCCTTTAATTCCCCTGGCGACTGCACCCTAGACTCCTCCGGTAACAAACTGCGACTCTTGCCGATCGCACTATTTGCCTCTTCCCAACGCCCCAACTGTTGATATGTCAACGAAAGATTGCTCAGGGCGATCGCCTGATTCAACCAATCTCCCCCCACCTCAAAACCCGCAACAGCTTGCCGCCAATACTTCGCAGCCTCTGTAAACTCGCCAGCAGCATAACTGGTTCTAGCTAAATTCTCCCATGCTTGGGGCGATCGCGACTCATTACCAATTCCGGTTTTACCGGAATGATGTTGACTATTAACTGCGGTGCCCTGAGCGGAGTCGAAGGGTTGACTGTTGACTGCTATAGATTGAGCCTTGACATTTACCGCAAAAAATGCTGTCAATCCAACAACAAATAGGATAGTAAATAGCCTCAAACTGCGGCGGAATCTCTGACGAAATGGTTTCAAAAAGAGAACCTGGATATCACCGAAAAATGTAAACCTTTTTCTTGCCATGTTCTCCCTCTCGAATTCACATCAACTAAAGGAATACCCCAGTAAAAATTGGCCGACATACTATTACCCAATTCCCACCGCAAACCCGTACCAACCGACAGTAATAATTGACTATCTAAGCTGTCTCTACCCGAACTATTCCAAACCGTGCCAGCATCAACAAAAGGGGCAATTTGTAAAACTCCTAACCCTCGATCGGACCTGCCAACAATCGGAAACCTCAACTCCGCCGATGCCGAAATCCCATTATCAGCCAACAGAATATCCTGGCGATAACCTCTGACACTATTCCCACCCCCAATCCCAAATTGTTCCAGAGGTAAAAGCGTCCTATTCGCCAATTGTACATCAGTTTTTGCCACCAAAAAAGTGTCTCTCCTGAAGCGGCGAATCCACTGTCCCTGTCCCCGCCATGCCAAAAATCGGCTGTCAGGAGCTTCGCTATTAACAGTAGCATTAAACGCTCCCAATCCCAAACTAAATTGAGAGCGCAAAGCCAACAATTCATCATTGTTCCGCAAAGTCCAATCTTGAAAAAACCTGACTGCGAATATTCCCGTGCGCCCTTTGGCATCCGCCCCCGCAGAAAGGGGAAAATCTTCCCCTAAAATGGAAGTGCCACTTTCTCGCCTAGTTGCTGTCACTCCTAGGGCTAATTCTTGTCTGGGATTTCTCAAGACAGGCTGGCGCAAAGTTAGGTCAAAATATTGTGCTGCTGCGGTTATATCAACTTTTTCAAAAGGTTTTTCGATGATGCGATTTCCGGTAATACCTGCTGATAAATTAATTGTGCCATTGTGAGGATTCAAGGGCAAAGTATAGCTGAGGTCAAAAGCATTACTGCCGTCCGTATTGGTGTAAGCCAGACTCAAACCATCTCCTTTTCCTAATAAGTTAGCTTCGGTTAGTTGTAGTTGGCGGCGGAAACTGCCGATGCTAGGAGCCCGTCGATTATCTAGCAGCAATGCAGCACTAAATGTTTTTTCCTCCTCTAATTTAACTTCCAGAGCACTTCTGTTTGACTGGGAACCGGGTATCAATTCAGCAGAAATATTTTTAATTAAGGGATCGAGTTCGAGCAATCGCAGGGCATCTAGTAGACGAGAAACTTGTAAGGGCTGGGAGGCGATCGCCAAACGGCTACATATATAATTTAGATTGAGGCGCTGTTTTCCCGTCCGCCTTCTAACTCGAATTGATTCTAAACCACCTTCGACTATTTTAATTATCACTTCCCCAGCAGCGCCTCGGTTTTGCAACCTTTGATTTGGTTCTTCGCTAGTGCTAGGAATGTAGGCAAAAGAATTTATATATCCTCTGTCATTATAGAGTTTTGTTACTTCTGAAATAATTTGCTGCAATTGGGGAAATGTGATTCTGTTAGTATTGCTATCTAATTTTAGAAGTTTATTACTAATTTCTTGTTCTAGGGTTTTTTGACTGAAAACTGTATTACCAATGAAGCGGAAGTTAGTAACGGAGATTGCTTCGATTACTTCATTGGTTTTGTTGTCTTCCGGTGTTTGGGTTGTGGGAGATTGCGGTTCGGCCGATCGCACTGATATCGGACATTCATAAACTTCACTGGTATCGGAATTAGGTTCAGTTTGTCTTTGTAAGCTAGGAGTTGGTTCAGGCTGCGGTAGGTTTGGCTGGGAAGGGACTGTTTGGGGTGCTAAAGGTTCTGAGAGGTTAGGACTTTGAGTTGCGATCGGTGTTTGTGCTGTAAATTCTACTGGAAATACCGGAACAGTTTGCGCTTTCAGTGGCAAAAGCATCCAATTACTTGCTAATACTCCCACAGCTATTTGTAGGAGGCGATCGCCCTTTTTCTGATTTCCTTTATTGACCATAGCAACCACCAGTAGGTTGAACTGGACTCTGGAGGGTAACAGTGGCAGGATTAGCAGTAAAAATCACTTCTCCTTTGGTGTTAATTGCCCAACCTTGTGCCGATAGGATGGGTCGGTTAGGGGGGCCGACTTGTTGGCGTGGAGCCGTCCTGGTTCGTTGTTCTACAGGGGCTACAGCATCGGCTAAACCGACGGCGGTTGAACTATTGCTAGGTGTTTCCGCTGGATTTGCTGGCAAGCCGCGCCCAATTCTGGTGAAGGTTTTTTCGGTTCCTGATTGTCGCTGATTGGGGCAAATTTGGGCGATCGCATCTGGATTGACAATGGTTTTTGGTAATTGAACTACGCCTTGGGTGGGGTCAATATCGGGAGTATTAAGGAGAACTTGGCCGTCCAGTTGCGGGCCAGCTAGCGATGTAGCGGTGATGTCGCTGGTGAGGTTGGACGCTGGATCTGTGGCACGGCGCGATCGGGCACCGAAGATTCCTTCTGGGGCGGTAATTTCAACGCGGCCAGCTTCGCGGTTGACTGCATTGGCGGTGATGTCGCTGTTGATACCAGCAATTAAGGCTCTGGTATTGATGTTGATATTGCCACCTGTGGCATCGCCCGTGGCTGTTACCGTAATATTGCTGTTGTTACGCATCTGTAAGAAGTTGGAAACTTGGAGGTTGATGTTGCCGGAGTCACCGGATCTAGTTTCTGCGGTAATGGTTCCTCTGTCTAGTCGGATGTCACTGGCTGTTACCACCAAGTTGCCGGCAGAACCCGTACCCCTGCTCCCATCCACAGCCACACTTCCCCCATCCCGTACCCTCAGCAGTCCCGTACTAATCGTTACATTCCCTGCATCTCCGCTGTCCGTTGTCACTGCTGTCAAACGGCTGGGTAAGCGCCCGTCTGCCCTGACTAAGGGAGAAACCTCTGCTGGCACGATGCCGGAAGTTCCAGTCACTTCAATAGACTCCGAGGCATTGACTGTCAGAGAACCTCCCTTTCCACCTGCAAAAGTATCTGCCGATATCGCCGCTCCATCCCGAACCGTTAACTGCCTCGTTGTTACTGTCAAGTTATCTGCATTGCCAGCATCAGAGTCCGTTGCTCTCCCTGTGGACTGGGTGAACAAACCGCTGGGAGAGCCATCTATACCTGTGCCAGCGAGTTCGACAGATTCTCTGGCATTGACAGTTAAAGTCCCTGCTTGCCCGCTACCTTGAGTTGTTGCTGATATCTGACCGCCATTTTGAGCGATTAAGCGTTCTGTTTCAATACTGATATTGCCACCACGCCCGCTACCAGTAGTTAGAGCAGCAAGCGTTGCCCGATCTTGAATAATCAACTGCTCGGACGCTTGAATGATTATATTGCCTGCATTCCCCGTGCCCTTGGTGGAAGATGAAATTTCACCTCTATCTCGCAAAATTAACTCTCTGGTGGAAATGGTTAAATCTTGTGAATTACCAGAAGAATCGGGTTCAGCTTGAGTTTGCAAGGCGCTAACAATTCGACCATCTGCCGATCGCCCAATCACTTCTACAGACTCCGAAGCAGTTACAGTTAATCTTCCCCCTGAACCCTCAGAAAAAGTATTTGAGCCTATCTGTGCGCCATCTCGTAAAATTAATCGACCAGTGGCGATCGTCAAATCTCCGGCATTTCCTGTGGTTGGTGTAGTTTCGTCTTGGACATCAACTTGAGCAAATAAGCCGCTGGGCAAACTTCCGTCAGCATTAGTGCCACTCAATTCTATGGAATCTGTCGCTGTTACGGATAAATTGCCACCTCTGCCAGCACCGTAAGTAGTCGTATCTACATAACCGCCACCTTCAGCGATGAACTGTGCTGCTTGAATCGAAACCGTACCTCCGTCTTGGCTGCCGAAAGTCTGAGAGAGAATTCCTGAGTCCTCCGTCAGCACCACCCGCCGCCCCTGTACTTGAATAGTACCGCCACCTTCACCGCTAGCACTTACAACAGCACCCTGTGATAGTTGAATATCTTGAAAGTTCTGGACACCTGCATATCCCAAAGCGAAACCTGAGTCATTGAAAGTCAGGCCAACTAAACTGTTAGCACCGACGCTGCCAAGTTCAATTCTGCCTCCCGGTGCTGTCAAAATTCCACCGGGAACAATCACATCGCCGCCCACTAGCGCTAAAGTTTGACCCGGTAAAACTTCTAAACCTACAGGGTTCTGATTTCCTTCACCACTGTTTTCAAAAGCAGAAAGGGCCGCAGATCGATCGACAATTTGACCGGGATTCGGACCAAATTGCAAGCTAGTGGGAATGCTGATAGTTAGCAGAGGAGTTGTTTGGGGATTGGTAGCACTGAATGATGTACCGTCAGCGAAATTGATGCTATTAGCTGTAGTGCCTAGAAACGAGCCACCGATATTCAGGCTGGCATTCGGGCCAAAAATAATCCCGTTGGGGTTGAGGAGAAATAGGTTAGCGTTACCGTTGGCTTGAATCAAGCCATCAATGTTAGAAATTGACCCGCCTGTGACGCGAGTGAAGATGTTTTGAATTGTATCAATGTTGTTGAAAAATGCCGTGCCGCCAGTGGGGACGGAAAATTCGCGAAAGCTATGGAATAGGTTGCCGCCCGCTGCTGTGCCACCTTCAATGGTGAAGGTGTTGTCGTTTGAGGTGACGGTGGAGTTGTTGGGTAAAGTGGCATCCGGGACAATTTGGGCAGTTACCAAAGTTGGAAAACCACACACATAAAATAGAATACAGAATATTTTTGCCGTTGTTTTATTGCTCACGGGGATGCACGATGTAAAAAAGGGCGATCGATGAAAATCCAGGCAGAAACCGGGTTTTTTTACAAAAATACTGCACCCAACCTTTAAGACTGGTGAAAAACCCGGTTTCTTTAGTATTTATACGCAAGTCCTAATAATCTTACAACACAACGAGCTGAAGATATCATCATCGCCGGATTAATTATGACAAATCATCGTTTTGTAGGGGTAGTGCCCCCGTGCCTACCCTCCCCGTCCACTGTAGGGTGCGTCGCTGCGATATCTTGGATATATGCTGAAGTATAGGTGGCGACGCACCCTACGGATTAACTATTATTTAACCAATCTTATATTTCAGTAGAACAGCATCAGTAGAACCTGCATAAGCTTGACCTTCCAAAGAACCGCTAACACTACCAGTTATGTAGATGTTGTTAGCATTATCAATGACTAGCTTATATGCAAGATCTTCACCAGCAGTACCTACCTGTTGACTCCACGAACGAACTCCATTGCTATCCAACTTGGTTACAAAGATATCATAGTTTCCTGCATTAGTGCTGCCATCTAAAGAACCTTGAGTGTGACCAGAAACATATATATCACCATTTTTGTCTACACCTATTCCGGCAGCATTTTCATTGGCAACCGTACCAAATTGGTTTTGCCAAATCAGATTGCCGTTGCTATCATACTTGACCACAAAAGTATCTGCGCCACCAGTATTGTTACTAGCATTTAGAGAACCCCTTGTACTTCCAGTGAGATAAACATTACCAGCATTATCAAGAGCTACTCCATAGGCGGCATCGGAGGCTAATGTACCAAACTGACGCAACCAAACTTGGTTGCCATTAGTATCATATTTAGCGATGAAGGCATCTGTTCCATCCACAGGAACTCCTAAACTCCCCTTAGTATTTCCTACAATATAGCTATTACCAGCATTGTCAGTAGTAACTGCCCGCACATTTTCTTCTTGACTTGTGCCAAAATCTTTTACCCAAACCTGATTACCATTAGTGTCATATTTAGCGATAAATGCGTCTTGATTTGGTATTTTTGAATACGCTTTTGAAATATCGAAGGAACCCCAGGTATTGCCAGCAACATAGGTATTAGCTGCACTGTCAATCCCTACTCCCGTAGCGTAGTCTCCCAATTGGAAGTCTGTATTTATACTACTGAATACTCGTTTCCATATTTCATTACCGTTGCTGTCATACTTATTGATGTAAGCATCATAGCTGCTAGTGTATCCCACAACATAGATATTATTGGCTGTATCAATCTTGACTCCATAACTACCATCTGTTGAACTGTCACCTAAAGATTTCTGCCAAAGTTTGTTGCCATTACTGTCATACTTGGTGAATAAAGTATCCCAGTTACCCGTATTTGGATCTCCATCCCCTGTCAAACCAACCATATAAACATTTCCAGCACCATCAGTAGCAATATCCCTACCCATCTCCTGAAGCGGAGTACCAGTCTGGCGTACCCACTCAAGCTTGGGATCGGAATTTCCTTTAACTTCAAGGCTCTGAGAAAACTCCGAAGTGTTATTCTTCGGATCGGTAGCCGTAGCAGTAATAAATTGACCAATTGGCACTGCCACTGGTAACTTAATCTCAACAGTCGCATTACCACTGCCATCTGTCGTCACATTCTGGAATCCCAGGAACTTCTCTCCCTCACCATAACCGTCGCCATTCAAACCATTATTGCCAACACCAGGGTTATCTAAAACTTGGTTAGAGAAGAACTCTACTCTGAATGTAGTATTGGGAGTGCTATTTATCTTCCCTTTAATACTCGTATTCCCACTGCTAGAGATAGCTGAACTCAACTGTGGAAAATTTTGTAAATTGTTAGAACCTGTGTCGCCATCTCCTAAATCATTCAGTATCAATCCATTATCTCCCAAATCAATTCCAAATTTATCATTCGTAGAAATGGAATTAGATAAAACAGCATTGCCAGTGGAACCAGAACCATTAATAAAGATGCCATCTTTACCGTTGCCAAATATCAGGTTTCCAGCCTCAATCGTTGTCCCGCCAACCGTGTTATTACTTGCATTCCAAATAGCAACACCGCTATATCTATTGCCCAAATCTTTACTGCCAGTGACATCACTACCGAGATAGTTACCTTGAATCAAATTGCTATTGGCATTCGATCCGTTAATGTAAACACCATCATTATCATTCCCAGATATGATGTTACGTGCTTTAACCGTTTTACCACCAATAATATTATTCGGTGTCCAAACTGATATGCCACTAAAGCCGTTGCCAAAATCTTGAGTACCAGTTACATCAGTACCAATGAAGTTTTTTTCAATGATGTTGCCACCATTACCAGTCAATCGGATACCATCAATACCAAAACGATTAATGGTTAATCCTCTGACTGTACTGTTGCCAGCAGAGATGTATAAACCATCCACTATGCCAGCATTACTGCCATCTAATTCAATCACTGGACGATTTGAAAATCCAGGCTGAGTAGTGCCATCAATAATCGCTGAATCGGTAATCTGTGGCAGTGGTGATAGTGGTCGAATGGTAAAAGCATTGGTGCTGGTATTGTAGCCCGGATCTGTGTTCGGAATCTTGAAGATAACTGTATCCTTCCCAGGGCTGCTATTAGCCCAATTTAAAACTGCCCGTAAACTCCCAGGTCCGCTGTCTTTGGTATTGGTAACAACATTGGGAGACTCGTCTAGTTCCAATCCGTAAAGATTCAGCTTCCAAGTATTCCACTCTCCTTTTAATTGGTTGCCATTGCGATCGCTAACTTGCAACTTCCATTCACCCTTTGATAACTCACCCCAGTGTCGGATCGAGATAAACTTCCACTCTTTTGAATCAGGTACAATCTTATCGCTGTTGTTGGAATTTGGGATTTCAGGTATGGTATTTGCTAACACTGATTCAGTGCCATCTGGTGCAATGAGTTTTACTGTGAAATCACCCCAGTCTGGATGGGTTGCATCAAGAATTACTTCTGCTGTTTCAAGAATAATATTCTTGGAAATCGTCGTCTTCGCTTCTATTCCCGTTTTGTTACCATCAGGAATCGCTGTCATCACATTCTGCAAATCAGAAGTCACTGAAACTTGCTTACCGACTGGTGTCCAATTAACCGCAGCTTTCACCGCAGCAGCCGCATCAATCCCTCCAAAGCCTTGTTCATAACTCACCCAAAATCCTGCTTTATTCTGCTCCCATTTGGGTTTCCCTTCCCCATCTTTGCCATTGAGGTCATTTTTTTGAGCTGTCTTGGCCAAAATGTGCTGCTCATCGCGCATGGTTAGTTTAGGATTAGCCTCTAGCATCAAAGCGATCGCTCCAGAAACTAAAGGTGCAGCGGCAGAAGTCCCGCCAAAATCGTTAGCATAGCCACCAGAGCCATTTTCAAAAATATCTGTGGTGGTAATCCCTTCTGGGTTATTGGGAGCTCCATTATCGGAGGATGCGGAAATGAAAATTGCCGATCCTGGTGTACTGTAAGTGACGTGATTTCCTGCTTTATCGATCGCACCTACGGCGATCGCATTACGGGAACTAGCAAAACTATTATAATTGACATTCCCGTTGAAGTTCCCTTCATTGCCACCAGCAAATACATAGGTATTTCCCAGCCCATTTCGACCTTTGGTAACTCCAGTTTGCAAGGCTTGCAAAGCTAAAGGTTGCCGGCTCATGTATAGAGGGCCCCAACTATTATTGAAAATATCGATCGACTGATTGCGATTAGATTGTCCCGGTTGTGTCTGAGGATCGAACAAAGCATCAGCAACCTGTTTTCCCAAGGGGTCAACCTTATAATTGAGTGGATCGGTGTTACCAAATAGTCGCAGTCCTGCTAATTTCGCTTCAGGAGCCACACCAACTATACCTTTGTCATTTTCAGTCGCTGCTGCAATGCCAGCAACAGCAGTTCCGTGAGGGTTAGCAGTTTTAATTTGTAATGTCCAACGTTTCAAAAGTTCTTGACTAAGTTGGCGCATTTCGTCCGCATCATACTCATCTGGATTGGGATTCTTAATTTCTAGTTGCCAATTCCCACCCGCATAACTCCCATAAAATTGATTCAGATTGAAGCTTTGAAAGCTATCTTTGTTAAAATTAATTTTTGCCTTTTGCAAGAATTTCAAATCATCCATCCCCGGCCACCATAATCCTACAGAAGAACCAGCACGCCGATAGAAAGGGCCGAACGCATCTTCATTAGGACTGTACAGAAATACTTGCAACTCTTCTGGCTTTGGTAAATTAGCTGGCAGAGATTGAACTAAATCGAAGCTAGCATTAACACCTGTCACCATCCCTGTCAAATTCACAGGCATAGAGAAGGCTATACTACTCCAACCATTTACTATTGGTTGTGACAGATTCGCTGTAAAGCTAGTTGTGGATGTTGGCGATGGATCGCTATCTTTATCAGTAAAATCCCAACTCAAATTCCGGTTATACCGATTTGTTAAGTCTCGGTGATTGTATTCCAAACCATCATCAACAATCCCAATAGTTACGCCCCTCCCTCGCACTGTTTGAGAACTTGCAGGATTAATTACATCCCAAGTTGCGGGGACTTTCGCATTCTGTAAATTCCATTGCTCTTTGTATAAGGTGTCCTTCGGTTCGTACAACAACCTTAAGCTAACTGGCACCTGCGGGTAAGCATATTCTACTCCTCCGATTGTTGCTAGCTGAGCCGCCACATCTTTCGGAGCGATTTCCTTTGGAAATTCCCAGATAAAAGTATTGGGAATGTGGCCGGTATCTCCCAGATCGATCGCACCAATACTAGCTGCTAACTGCTGTGAAGACTGTCCAGGTGTCACCCAAACCACCCACTCCTTTGTTTCTGCTAAAGCTTCTGGCGGGTAGCTGTCGAGATTTGCAGCACCAACGATCGCCAATCTGACTTCATCAGACAACCCATCTTCACCCGGATCGCTAATCAGCGCAAACTTTTGACTCGATACTGGGCTAGCACCACCGGATTTATCATAGGCGATCGCAGATAATTGATAGCGCCCCGGTGCTAAACTGGTCAAATTATCACTAAAATTGAATCTACCAAACCCATCGCTATCACTGGTGAATTGAGTAACATCATTAGCAATTTCAATTTTCTCACCACCTTCTTTTTGGAACCAAAAATCGACTTTAGCAATATCGCCGACTCCTTGATCGTCAAAAACCTTAGCGCCACTAAAACTAATTTTTTCACCCTTGGTATAAAGGGGTAAAGTTCTAAATTGTAAATCTCTTGGCGCTGTATTCGTTGGTGTTGGCGTTGGAGTTATTGTCGGAGTTGGAGTTGGAGTTATTGTTGGAGTTGGAGTTGGAGTTGGAGTTGGAGTTATTGTCGGAGTTGGAGTTGGAGTTATTGTCGGAGTTGGAGTTGGAGTTGGAGTTGGAGTTATTGTCGGAGTTGGAGTTGGTGTTGGTGTCGGAGTTGGAGTTGGAGTTATTGTCGGAGTCGGGATAGCTTCCTTGACAGTCAAACTTTTGACTACCGTATTGCTGGTAGCCCCTTCTTTATCATAGGCGATCGCCTTTACCTCATACTTCCCTACACTCAAATCCGGCAAAGAATAGCTAAAATTTCCCCATCCAAGGCCATCAGCCACGAAAGTTACAGCATTACCAACCTTAATCAATGCACCGCCTTCCTTTTGCACCGAAAATTCTACACTTTTCAGGTTATCAACACCATCAGCATCGTAAACTTTACCACCCGTAAAGCTAATGTTGTCTCCCACCGTGTATGTACTTGAACTCTCAAATTGCAAGTCTTTTGGTGCTGTATTTACTGGTATCGGCGTTGGAGTAGGCGTTGGAGTAGGCGTTGGAGTAGGCGTTGGAGTAGGCGTTGGAGTAGGCGTTGGAGTCGGTGTTGGTGTTGGAGTTGGAGTTATTGTCGGTGTCGGTGTTGGAGTTATTGTCGGTGTCGGTGTTGGCGTTGGTGTTGGCGTTATTGTCGGTGTTGGCGTTGGAGTTATTGTCGGTGTTGGTGTTGGCGGAACCACCACTTCAGGATTTTTGACTGTAAATTCTTTAGTCACCACAGTGCTAGAATCACCTGTTTTATCATAGGCGATCGCAGTCAATTGATAATCACCAATTCCTAAGCTATTGAGCGAGTAGTCAAAACTTGCAAACCCAGCACTATCCGCTGTAAAATTTACAGCATCATTGCCTAGCTTTTGCCAATTATTCTTATCTTTATTGAGCCAAAAACTTACTTGCTTGAGGTCACTAACTCCTTCCGCATCATATACTTTAGCGCCAGTCAAACTAACTATATCCTTGGGATTGTAAATATCTTTGACATTGAATTGTAAGGAAGTAGGTGCTGTATTTTTAGGTACTATATTAACTTGGTCGTTAATGTATTTCACTACATCTGGCAATTTCGGTCGCCAATCAAGTGTAGGCTCGATCACCTGATCGAGTGCGATCGCCTTTCCTGTCGCATTCGTGATTTGAAAAATCGTATCATTATAATCGCGATCGCTCCCTAAATCCACCCGTAAATCTTCCATGACAAACACATTGCCCTTTTCATTCACATCTGCTATTTGACCTATATGAAAAGCCTCAGATGGATTAGCTTTAGCCAGCGAAAACAAAGGACGTTTCGTACTACCGATACTGGGATTATTAAACACTTCTTGTACCGTCCCATTCGGAACCAGCATCAGCCCAAATTTATCCCCCGGTCTCATCGTAAAGTATTGAACACCTTTATATTCTCCAGAATTCTGGTTAGCTTCCCAGGGTAAAACCGCATCAAACTTAGCTCCTTGATTGAAGTCAGAAATTACCACATGACCAAAATAAGAATTGCTGATAATTCGCCGACTGGTTTCCTTAATAAACTCGACCGAATCAGGATTAAATGCTCCCAGTCCCTCCAAGCTGAACATCCCAATTTCACCTTGGAATGTGCCACCATCCAGCAGCAAATCAAAACCTACTTCCCCTTGTGGATGAACATCAAAAAAACCTGATTCAAAAGGTGAACCGGTCAGAGAGTCAATGGTTAGCTTATAATTGGTATCACTACCTGCTTGTTGAACTTCTAAAGAATAGTTGCCTATTCCTAAATTGCCAAAATTGATGACTTTAGGAGCGAGGGGGTCTAGTTGTGTTATGGATAAAATCCTGTCATTGCTATCTTTTAGTAGCCAGTTTATAGGAGCGCTTAAACCAGAAAATGATATGTTCAGATTGCTCGGTTCCGTAATCTTAAATTTATAAGTATCATCGGGGGCTGCAAAGTTAACCGAGTCTTGGTGACTGTATGTATTTTTAAAATTACTAATATCTAAAATCGACATTGTTTATATTCCCCTGATAAATTGACAACACACAAAAAAAATAGCCTTAATTTTGGCTGTGAGCAAAATACGCAGGATTTAAAATGCCGATGTGTCGCCGAAACTCGCCAAGCAGTTTCACGGAAAAAATAAGTGATACTTATGATTCCCTGATTCTCAGCTTAGTCTTCGACTTGCTTTAACAGCAATTCAATTCGTTTGCAGATGCTTCTAACCCTGAAATTGAAAGTCAGAACTGATATATGAATATGATGTACTTGATTTTTGGTTGAATTTTTATCTAGACCGTTAGCATTATAGGTGAATTTTAGAGCTATATTGCATTTTTTTATAAATATTTTGCTTTCCGCCTGCTGTGACCAAGAAAGCTAAACTCACGGGATTACAAGAAAGTGAGAGCAAAAAGAAGAAAACAGCAGAAAAAAGCCATAAAATAAATATTTTCATCCCTTAAGAAACCCTTGATGGCCATCCCCCATGCCCCGACACACTATATCCGCATAACCACTTAACAGGTTAAAATATTTATACCAACCCCCAAGGAGGTTCTATAATTCTGTCATTCCGATCCTTGACAAGGTTCAGGAGAGTGAAAAATCTCGCAGATACTTGGCTACACTAGGTGTCGGTCAGTATGACAAATATATCAACCGTCTTGAGGGTTGCCCGATCGCATCTACTTAACAAGGGAACATAAAAAAATGACTCGTCCTCAAAGTGTTACTATTCTGGCAATTTTACAGCTAATCAGTGCTGTTTTTAGTCTGCTTGATGGCTTATTTATCTTATTTTTTGCGGGAATTTTTGGTGGCCTCGGTGCTGTTGTTGGTGGCGCGAAAGTGGGCACTGTCATCGGGGGGGTTATTGCCATATTTGCCGCGATTAGTCTGATTTTAGGAGTTATTTCTTTAGTTTTAACTTGGGGTTTGTTTCAACTCAAAACTTGGGCTTGGACAGGAACATTAATTGTCCATGTAATTGCTACCCTTGCACAGGTGGCGAAAATGTTTGGTAGTGGTGGTACTGCGGTCAACTTTTTGACTCTGGGTTTTGCGATCGCTACAATTTACTACTTACTGCGATCGGAAGTTAAACAGGCTTTCGCGATCGCACCATAAGCCACATTATTTGATTATTCCCTTCTCACCCGTCCCCAATTGACCGATAATGGAAAACTGTCCAATATCAAGAAAGTCCCATGAATACAAAAAAAGCTACAGATTTAATTAACCAACCAATTCGAGTAGGTGTCTTGGGTTATGGCGGACTCGGCCAAGCAGCCGCCCGTTTACTCGCTCCCAAACGAGAAATGCTCTGGGTTGCCGCCGCAGACCAAAAAGGTTACGCTTACGCCGCAGAAGGCTTGAATTCCAAAGAGTGCGAGGCAATTTATAAATCTCAAGGTTCTTTAGGTTATTTGGAACCAGCGGGAATTTTGTGCGATCGCAGCATTCAAGAACTCATCCAAACAGCCCAAGGAGTAGACGGCTATTTCCTCGCATTACCAAATCTTCCCAACACATTCATGGCATCGGTAGCCAGACAATTTATCGAATCCGGCTGGAAAGGAGTATTAGTAGATGCCATCAAACGCACCAGCGCCGTCGAACAAATTCTCGCCCTCAAAGACGAACTCCAAGCAGCAGGAATCACCTACATGACAGGCTGCGGTGCTACACCTGGGTTACTCACAGCAGCAGCAGCATTAGCAGCTCAAAGTTACGCAGAAGTTCACAGCGTTAAAATCACCTTTGGAGTCGGAATTGCCAATTGGGAAGCTTATCGAGCCACCATTCGCGAAGACATCGCACATTTGCCCGGTTATGATGTACCAAAAGCCCAAGCTATGACTGATGCAGAAGTTGAAGCGCTGTTAGATAGCACCGACGGTTTATTGAAGCTGGAAAATATGGAACACGCTGATGATATTATGTTGGAATTGGCTGGAATTTGCGATCGCGATCGAGTCACAGTCGGCGGCATCGTCGATACCCGAAATTCCAAAAAACCTTTGAGCACCAACGTCCAAATTACCGGCCGCACCTTCGAGGGCAAAATCTCGACTCACACCTTTACATTAGGCGACGAAACCAGCATGGCAGCCAACGTTTGCGGCCCCGCATTCGGTTATCTGAAAGCTGGTGTAATGCTGCAAAGAAAAGGCATTTCTGGCTTATTCACCGCCGCTGAAATCATGCCTCAATTTGTCAAGTAAGCTAAATAGGAATTACGCGCTACCATCCAAGAAACCGGGTTTTTATCAGTATTAAAGACTATAACCAGTATTCTCGAAAAAACCCGGTTTCTGGCCACCCACTGCGATCCAAAAAAGTTCAGGTATTCTGTCACTAATTCACACCTACACCAATTGAGGAAAAACCATGACAACCCTGCTAATTCCAACCCAAAGCGTCCCATTGACGATCGATCTCCCTGCGATCGAACCAATGACTGTTGAACAGTTCTATGAATTCTGTCTAGCCAATCGCGATTTGAGAATCGAACGTACCGCCAACGGGGAAGTTATCATTATGTCACCAGCCTTTTCAGATACAGGTAATCGAAATGGTAAGATTGCCCTACAACTGGGGAACTGGGCAGAAAAAGATGGCACAGGTGAAACGTTTGACTCCAGTGCAGGCTTTACCCTGCCCAATGGAGCAACCCGCTCCCCCGATGCCTCGTGGATTAAACTAGAGCGCTGGAATGCCTTAAGTGAGGAACAAAAAGCCTCATTTGCACCGATTTGTCCAGACTTTGTGATTGAATTACGGTCTTCTAGCGATACTCTCAAAGGATTGCAAAACAAGATGCAAGAATATATTGACAACGGTGTATCACTCGGCTTGTTAATCGATCGCAAAAACCGAAAAGTTTACATCTATCGTCCCGATCGAGAACCGGAAATCTTGGATAATCCCGAAACAGTGAGCGGCGATCCAGAGTTAACAGGATTTGTCTTACGGATGGCCAAAATCTGGTGAATCATTGTCTGCTGGAATAAGTTGTGGTGCGATCGCAAACAGATTAATAAAGCCCCATTGACTCCGTTAGCGGAGCCCTCGAAGAGGATCGATCGCAATTGATACGGTTTCTACAACAAAGCAATAATCAGAAATACTCTTGTTAACTAAAGTTTGGAGATAAGCAATGACAGAATTTGAAGACATTGTGGCAAGTTTGTGGGACTTGGATGATGATGTATTGGCTGCTCAGCTAGGCGATCGTGCACAAGCTATAGAGGATGATGTTGCTGGACGTGGAACAAGAGGGGTAGACCCAGCTTCGTTGGAATCTATTGATGTGAGCATTGCGGCTAGAGCATCGATCGATCCAAGATTTCTAGAAGCGGGTAAGCGGTTGTTCGATCGCGTGAACCCCTCAGCTTACGAACTTATGTGCAAACCCCTCGGAGGAGACAATGCAGATACTCAGAAGATTTTAGATGAAATAATCAATCAGAACTATACCAAAGCGGCTGGGATGTTGGCTCCTGTTTTAGTCAATGGAGTTGGGTTAGCTCCTGCTGTTGCTACTCTTGTTGCAACTTTAATTATCAAAAAGATTGCAAATACTGGTGCTAAAGCAATTTGCGAGACTTGGGAGAAAAGTTTAGTAAAACCTGCAATCTGAGCTATTTACAAAGATTGGTAATACAGTCCTGGACGCACTCCGACTCCTCGAAACCGGGTTTTTTACCAAATCTGCGCGCTGTAACGCATCTTCTCGCAAAAAACCCGGTTTCTGACCACCCGTGCGTCTAGGGTGTCATAAAAACTCTGTGAGGCGATCGCACTTTTGTACTCAGAGGTTTTGTTGGGCGATCGCACTTATCTACCCATATTTGACGAATAGCTGCTACGCCGTTAAAAACTTTTATCTTTTCCAACTACTTTTGGCACATTGTCGCATAGGTGGCGATCGCTCTTGAGATTGGGATCAAAATTAATTGTCACAATCACTCAATCTATCCTCCGAGTTTTCTAATTTCCTCTCGCACTAATTCGGCTCCTGCCGTCTCATTACAGCTTTCCAAGAGCCGCAAAGCTTCTCGAAATTTTTTTGTAGCTGTTGTTTTATCGATATCAGCAATTGCCCTAGCCTCGTCGTACAAAGCGCTAGCACTTCGGTATTTGGGATCGTTCCCATGTGTGGAATAAATTGGTAGTGGCATATGCGTTAAAAATTGAATTTTGGATCTGAACTTGTGAATTTCAATATCACACTAACATGATAGTATGATTATCAAACTATTTTTTATGTAAAAAAATGTTTCAATTATAAATTTCCCCAAAAAATCTTTCTTTGTCAGATTACATAATTAGCGAGTTTAGTTAGTTTTGGTGGCAAATATTGATCGGAGTAACATTTGATTTATTCTTCAAATAGTCATGCAGCCAACTGCAACTGTGCTGGAGTAAATCATCCAAATCCAAGTTCCAAAGAATCACTTTTTCTGGATAGACAGCCGAACCCATTATTTTACCATCCTGACTGAAACTGACATCAAATATATAAGTCTTATCTCCTTGCAAAGTTGCTAGCAGAGTGCCATTTAAATTCCAAAGCTTAATCTCTCCATCACTACTTCCTGAAATTAAATTTTCACCGATAGGACTAAACTTAGCTTTTGAAAAACCTTTTTTGTCGTCATTCTTAATATTTTTAATTAATTGGTTATTTATATCCCAAATTCTTACAGTCATGTCGCTGCTAGCGGTCGCAAGCATCTTACCGTTAGGACTAAAATTGACATCTAAAACTGCATCTTCATGACCTGGAAAAGTTTTGACTAATTTCCCATCCAAACTCCAAAGCTTCACTGTTCTGTCATCACTAGCTGAGGCAATGGTTTTGCCATCAGGACTAAAGCTCACGCTTTTAACCTCTTTATTATGACCCACAAAAGTTTTGAGTAATGTAAGCTTTTTATCTAGTTCCCAAAGCTTCACTGTGTTGTCACTATTGGCTAAGGCTATTTTTTTGCTATCGGGGCTAAAGCTCATACCTAAAACACCATTTTTATCCTGTTTGAGAGAGTTAATTAATTCACCCTTAAGGTTCCAGAGTTTTAGTGTTCGATCCTTACTAACAGAAGCAATTGTTTTACCATCAGGACTAAAATTTACCTTTAATATTTTCTGATTGTCTGCTTTAAAAGTCCGCCACCACTTGCCATCTCTATGCCATAACTTCACAGTACCATCCTTATTTCCTGAGACAATTATCTGACTGTCTGGGCTGAAACTAAGGCTAGTACCTTGTAAAATTGTCGGTGATACCATACCATTGCGGCTCCAGATATATACAGATTGATCTGTACTCGCTAAAGCAATCATTTTGCTGTCTGGGCTAAAACTAGCTTGACTGATAGTTCCGTTAGTAATTTCTATATTTTGCAGTTTTTGGCCATCTTTTAGGTTCCAAATTTTAACTGTACGATCGCTACTGGTAGAAGCGATTGTTTTGCCATCCCGACTCACATCCAAGTAAAGTACATCATCGGTATGACCTTTCAAAGTGCGGATTTGTTGACCTTTGAGATTCCAAATTTGCACGGTATGATCAGCGCTAGCCACCGCAATTGTCTGGTTATCCACAAAGCGTACTCCAAAG
Source organism: Microcoleus sp. CAWBG640 (assembly GCF_020883015.1). Classification (NCBI taxonomy): domain Bacteria; kingdom Bacillati; phylum Cyanobacteriota; class Cyanophyceae; order Oscillatoriales; family Microcoleaceae; genus Microcoleus; species Microcoleus sp. CAWBG640. The sequence goes on along the minus strand of NZ_JAHRFC010000006.1, from coordinate 57,840 downwards.
AATTTTTCAGTACCTTTTATATTATTGACTAGCTTATAGTTTTTTACATTCCAGAGTTTGATAGTCTTATCCAAACTTGCCGAAGCAAGAATTTGACCATCTGGACTAAAATTCAAATCCCTAACTTGATCGTTATGTTCTGGAAAAGTTGAGAGTAGCTTGCCATTGTAATACCAAAGCTTTACGGTATACTTTCCTCTGGCAGTGGCATTTGTAGCAGTTGCGATAGTTTGTTTATCAGGACTCAAACTAACAGCCGCAATTCCTTCTTTGTCTGTTATCGATCTGAGCAATGTGAAAGTGTTATTATGCTGACGCTGCCATAGATTTATGGTTTTATCAGAGCTAGCGGAGATGAGAATTTGACCATCGAGACTAAAGCTGACACTAAAAACCCCGTCTTTATGCTTTGTGAGGGTTTGAAGTATACTACCATCGCGCCGCCACAATTTGATGGTACTGTCGGCACTTGCTGAAGCAATCACCTCACCACCGGGGCTAAAAGCTACACTCTGAACAGCCCCACCATGTCCCTCCAGGCGGTTGCGCTCCCTCATATCGTAAACTATCTTCCTTAAAGCAAGGATGACTCGCATCTTGGTGTCTTCCCTAACCACAAATGGAAACATATTTTTCAGACGTTCTCCAGCTTTAATACCTTCTATGAGGGCTTCTAACTCATGCTTAGAGGCTAAACGCTCTTCTGTTAAAGCAGTAGAAGCTTCAAGTAATCTGTTTTGGGCATCAATAGCATTATTAATTGCAATCCCAGCCACACTACTCAATACTAGAAATGCAGCATTTACCAGGCTCCAACGGGTAATACTTTTGTTACGTCTTCGCTTAATACTTTGTCGCGCAAACTCAGTTTCTAACTGGTTCAACCAGTTGTTGTTTTGTGAGCTAAGTACCTCTTTTTGCAACACATCCAAGTAAGGGTCAACATTCCAAAGAAACCGTGGCTGTTGTTTGCTTTTCCAATCCACCGCAGCAGGTGTCAACCGCCGTTGCAAAATTAAACTCTCTTCCTCCTCTTTTACCCACCTCAGCAACCTTTCCCACCCCCGCACCAAAGCATCATGGGCCGGTTCCACATAGGGATTCCCCTCTGCATCTTGCCCTTTCACTAACAACCTGGCTGTGCTAAAATGCTCAATTACTTCTTTAACTAAACTATTTCGATCGGGCGGATATTCCAATTCCGATAACGGGACTTGTCTACGCGCTAACTCACCCCCGCCCAGGGCTACCATCCGCAGCATCACATCACGAATAACTTGGCTATAAGCTGGATTTTCTTGAACTAACGCCTGATATTCCTCATCAGCCCTTTGAGTCAGTGATAGGATGACTCCTCCCAATTCTTGATAATCTGCTTGAGTCAGCGCCCGGTCAATTGTTATCCCTTCGTTTCCTGCATCCCATTGTCGCTTTAAATACTTCAGATAAAGTTCGCTCAATGCAAAAGAAAGCAGAGGCAATGCTCCCGGCATATCCGCCACTTCATTAATTAATTGTTCTACTAAATCGTGAGGTTGAAAATACATTACCCGTGTTTCGGCGGGTTTCTCAATCGCTTCCCTCAATTCCTTTCGTGTCATCGCGGGGACAATAAATCGTCCGTTGAGCCAACGACCTTTAAGCACTGTATTTCCTACGTTATAGCCTGTGGGGATAAACTGTAAGCCAGCATCGCGGACTTGGGGTTCAAAGTCAGAACGTAGGCTTAACACTACCCGTAATTTATCCCGATGGGCGTTAATTGCTTGAAGTATTTGTTGGAAAAATTCCTTGCGCTCATCCTCATCTTGACAGAGTGTAATAATTTCTTCGCTTTGGTCAACAAACAGTAATAACTTAAAATTGGGGTGTTTTTTCGCCCAAACATCAATGCTCATTACCAGGTTATGCTGTGGATTTTGTGGATCTACCTCTGGTAATTGAATTTGTTTCAAAGCATTATTTAAAGCTTGCAAGGGAGTCTTACCAGGACGGATGGGTGGCAAAAAATACCATTTTTCAGTTTTTTCTTTCCGCAGTTTAGGAATTAATCCGGCTTTTACCAAACTGGATTTACCAGAACCCGAAGCACCTAAAACCACTGTTAGATGATTAGTTTTGACAAAATTTTGTAACTTTTCTATTAGTTCGTTTCTACCGAAAAACAGTTTGTTGTGTTCCTCTTCAAAGGGTAACAAGCCGCGATAGGGATTTTTGGAAACATCTAATGGTGGTGCTGGAGGTAGATTTAGGGCGTGTCCTGGTGTCAGGAAAATATACTCGCCTTTATCGTGTTTGTTGAGGGAATGAATCCCTGGCGTCTGACGAATAGCCCGCGCTTCTGTGGCAATTTCAACCCGATCGCGCAAATACACATAGAGTTCAGTTGCCGTAATTACACCATCCCCCGCAGGCTTACCTGGTTCTGCTGGTGGAAAAGCATCGGCTTTACCCTCAAGTGCTTCTATCAACGCACAAGCAAACGGTGAATGGCTTCCGATTTGTCCGCGATCGTCTTTCAGGTTAAAAGCATCCCATGCAGATTGATCGTGGGAAGCCGAAGTTAAAACTTGCCATGCTGGGTCTTGAATGAAGCGATCGTAACGTTCTTTGTGGAGTGTACCCAGTTCAACAGGAATCGCTTTGCGTAGACTTGACCAGCGAAAAGCACCCGCAAAACAACAGTCAAGAATACCTAAAAAGTGACGACAAGGAAGTTGAAGCAAGGCTTTATTCACTTCTGACATGGGCAGGTAAGTGCTAACATTGCCCAAGCGAGCATCTTGGGGAACCAGATAGCCTTCGGGGCCATCCTCGCCGTTGAGGGCAATCCCATGTCCAGCGAAGTAGAAGAGGAAGCGATCGCCCTCCTGAATTTGTTTGGGCAGTTCTGTCTCTAGCACCTGCCGAAGCTGACTGAGGGTAGCTGCGCGATCGAGGAGCAGGGTAACGGTGTAGTGATGCTTGCTTTCGAGGATACGAGCGATTTCGGTCGCGTCGCTGACAGCAGTTGTGAGTGGAGAGATGCCGTTATCGTAGTCATTGATGCCAATGACCAGGGCATAGCTATGTTGAAAGTTTGACATATGAAGCCGCATTCTATAAATTTCTATAATAGTGATTGAGTTGCCCTACACTTCAGTCCTACTCTAGAAAAGTAGAGATTCCGCTAATTCATACATAACAAATCTCTACAGTAACAGGATAATTTAATAATTTATTTAGAAAAGTATCCGGAATTCACTGCTATTCTTGTGTAGATTATTTTATGGAACCCTCAGAGCTTTTGCTTATTCCCTTAAGAGATTATATATTATGAAGCACAAATTTTTTGCTCCAATGTTTTTGGTGAGTTTTCTCTCCGTTATCTTGTTCAAGCTAGAAGCAGCAAATGCACAATCTTCTGCTATTAAAGCCATTCAAACCAACGCAGATGATGTCGTAAAGAACGCACCGAGTATATTGGCATTCATTATGGCTTTATTCACTCAGAATCCAGTGTTAGGGATTGTACTTGTTGTCATTATTCTCTTTATTGCCGGAAATATACTTTCACAAGCATCTTAAGCAAATCTTGCTTGGCTGAGATACTTGAGGGGTATATAGAACCCATTTGAGATCTATTGCTGTTACTGTAAGCCTTATGCCAGATGGATTTCAGCTTTTTTACCACGCTCGCCACATGATTGCTCGTCTTGTGGCTATTGAGTTATGTGAGACGGCTTGTTTATCCGCCTTATTTTTTAAGAAAAGATGTCAAATGGGTTCTATATCGGGAAGCTACAGTTTGCAATCTTCCAGCCGCGCAAAAAAAGCGGAAAGACAGCTTGCTTGCCTTCCCGTCTCAAGCCAATTCCAATGAGCAGGCGCAGGGAGTAAACCTTTAGGGAGGCCTCTAAACTCTTTAGAAGATGTCCCTGGAGTACCAATGCAACTGAAACGTTCGTAAATTTGCTCAATACAGAGGATTTTGTCTCCACTCCACCACCCAACAGCTCCCTTTCTTATCTGAGCAGAACCACAGGCTCGGCAGAAGTCACGTATGATGTGCTTACTCTCGGCAGAGCGGCTTACAGTTTCCCAAGCTTGTTTTTGAATCGCAAAGCTAAAGCGTCCAGCGCTATACTTCACCCAAAGCTGATTAATTGTACAGAGATCAAGACAGGGAAATCTAACACAATCTTCTAGCCTCAGCCAACCTTGTTGGGATCTGTTTACTACACTCAGCAATACTTGCATTGTTTCCTTATCTGCTTCTGCCCATCTTCCCTGGCTAAGGAGATTTTGCAGTTTTGTGTAGTCAATTCCTCTTTCAGAGCTTAGATCATCAACCAGATTTTCTTCAACTGTTTGTTCTAGTCTTAATAAATCAAAGACTATTCTAGAAATTTGCTCACTTTCTCCATCTGTCAACTCTAAATTATCTTTCAGATCCTTTAATTGCTTTTGGATTGTTTCATTAAATGGGTAGTAACCTTTCTGAAGAGTCTCGGTGAGAATTTGTCTGTAGCTTTCCTTGGCTTGCTCAATTCGATCCAACTCCTCTTGTAGAATTATGTTTGCCTCTTTCTCAGAGAGTCCCCCTACCTTGGCAAGAGTAGCAAGCTGATACTCTTCTATCGGCGTTAGGTCCCGATCGGCCAGAAATTTTTTGACTCGGTCTCGATATTGATTGATAGACTCTACCCTACCTGTGTTTTGGTCTGTTCGCAGCTGCTCAGGAAGCGAGCCTATCTGAATAGTAGTAGGTGCAGGAGAATCTCCTGGATTTTCTAGACAACTTGTTTCCTTTCTCAGCAAAACCGGAATAAGATGGTCGGCAAGAGGTTCAAACTTCTCCTTAGCACCCTCATGATCAACAGGAGTTGCTTTGCGTCCTTTCGGGAAAGAATTGGCAAGCTCAAAGTTAATCGCACTCCGCCCAAATTGAAATGCAACATCGATTGGCTTACCATGGTACAATCCATCATAAAATCCCGTAGCGAATGCGATCGCGGCATCATCTCGCACCTCTTGCCTCATACCGATAACATAATCGATATGCTTAACAATTGCTTTTGCCTGCACCTCCGCATAGCAAGCATTGAGCAGCACACACTTCACTTTAGGAAATAGCTTGAACAGTTCCGATAGAGCCTCAGCAGTTGCTGGCTTGGGTTCCCCCTTCTGCCCAACCAGCACTAATCCTGCTTGTCCTTCCCCATGCCCAGAAAAATGCACAATATCTGGGTCTTCTCTCAGCAATGCTCGCCGTAACGCGTCTGAGTCAACTGCCCATTTCGATACAAGTTGAAACTGATCGCGCAGCTTTGAGAGCTGCAAGCTATCATCTATCTTTTTTAATTCTTCATCCAACTTGAGCTTGGTAGTTCCTGGAGGATTTGCAGCAAGGAATAGGATTTTCATGAGGATAATGGTTTTATAATTAACTAGACTAAGAATGAGGCTAAGCAAGCGATTGTAGTAATACTCTGTTTCATGCTATTAAATAGCCCCATTCATAAAACTATCGTACCACCTTAAGCTGAATCTCCTTCGTCGTCCATTCCTGACTGGGATCGAAGATTGCTGAGGCTCTGAATCCTTCTGGAAGTTCATCAACATCAGCACCAACCGCAGCTAGAAGCTTCCCAAGGGGATTATCTGCACGGGTGAATGTTGCCGCCTTTTTTGCAATCTCCTGATCTAAGGAGGGCAACTCCAGCCAACGGAAATCATTCTGCCTAATAGTGGCAAAAATTTTTAGAGTTTCTCCTCCCTTAGAATATCTTGCAGTATCCGGTAGCTTAAAGTTGAGTGGCAGCAAAATCTCTTGATTGGGATTAAACGGATAAAAAATTCTTTCCTGACTTTCTAGTTGGATGCGGGAAACTGCCCAGTTTGGTTCGAGATCTAGCACTGCAACGTTTAAAACTTGAGAGGAAGTATTTTTGATTCGCAAGAATGCATTTTCACCAGATTTTACCACTAGATAACTTGTATCGGCAAAAGGCTGTGGTTTTTTAGTCATTCCCGGTCGCCAATTTGGCTGAGTAAGCAACTCCACCTCTAACTGATTAGTCAAGTCAGAAAATTGATTACTCAACTCTTGAATTGCCTGATATTTTGCCAAGTGTACCAGACGCTGCACCACCTTTTTCGGAGCATCAGAATCCTCAATCTTCAGGGCAGGTAGTAGGTTTTCAATGGGTGTGCCAACGCAAATTTCATATTCACCGTGTTGGTTAACCGCAACCTGATAATCTTCCTTCTGTTGTGCATCCGCCAGTTTCAACCAGCCATTTTCTGCGAGTGCCTTTTCAACTGCCTTCAGTGGATCATCTTGCTTATCTGCAATATCTTGAGGCAGTTCATTTTCTTTCTCACCCACCTCTTTTTTGAAAAGTCGTACTCCACGCACTAGATCCACAGGGGCTGACAGCATCACTGCCTGAGAACCTTGCTCAATCTTGTCCTGACGCAGAACCTCAACTACATCTGCCCAAGCATCCGAAGCACCAACTCCGGCAATCTCAACGATTACCAATTGCTTGTTTTTCTGAGTAAAATCTGTCGTGCCAAACGCATAGATCGCAAAGCGAGCGCCTGAACTGAGACCATTTGCCATCCCCGCATCCAGCCGGACTTTCTTGGCGACTCTCTTCGTTTCTGAGTCTGTCTCCGTAACCTCTTCCTCAATCACCTCCAGCACATTCACGGCATATTGTAAGGAGCCACGCTCAACTCCGAAGACAAAGCGATCACTCTCGCCCAACAGCATAGGCATCTGCTGAGGGAACTTGCTTTGAATCTTCGCACCGATGCGATCGTGCAATGTCTTGTAAGTCAATCCTGAAGGGCTACTGGTCAACGTATCGATCATCCAGTACGTCAGTGCCCCATGCCGCTGCTTGCCACTCACCGCATACTCGTAGGCATACTCACTAGGACGACAAGCAGCTAGCAATACGTAATCTCTAGGTTGAGGAAGCCAGCGTCCTGGGGTAATACTTGCAACGGTTCCATCAGTCAGGGCCTGCCAGTTTTTAACCAACTCTTGACGCGGAGCAACCAAACTTTCCAAGTTTCGAGATGCCGTGTCGGTTTCTCCAGTTCCTCGAATTGCAACATCGTCGCCTCGAGTTGCTCCTCCAGAGTGGCAGCTATCCAACACAACCGTAACAATCAACCCTTTTTCTGTCATCCGCTTCAACAGCGTCGCCAATTCTACATCCCGCAGGTAGCGACCCCCTTCATCGCCAACATCAATTGGCACAATGCCTTCATCAGGTTGGTCAGCCCCCTTCAGTTCTGGATAGATGGTTGTTGCCCGTCCTCCATGCCCAGAGTAGTGGATGTAAACCTGTTCTCCTGGTTGTGCTATCTCCGTAATGGCCTTAAAGTTCGCCACAATATTTTCATAAGTTGGTTCCGGGTCTTTGGTTTCGATTGTTTCAGCGACTTCAGGATTCGGAGAAGTCAGCTTAAAAACCCGTTCTGAGGGAATCCTCAGCGTCTTCAGGAGGTAGTCCGCTACAAGGTTAATGTCACGCACGGCTCCTTTAAGATTCTTGTACAATCGATTAGGCTTATAGCCGTCAATGCCAATTAATAAGGCGTAAATGTTGGGTGTTTGCTCAAGTTGGTTAGCCATTTTTACTTTATCGCTCCAGCGTCTTTGTGTAATTCAGGGCATTGCTGCATCAGCAGAGTTCTGTATCCATAAGTCCAAGCTCTTCTGAGAACTCTGCCAATTCAGCAACATATCTTCTGTTCAAGATTTTGTTAACTCAATAGCGAACACCTCAAGCCAGTTGTTGGCGAGTGCTAGTTCCAACAATTCCGTCTGGCTTCAAACCCTTCTTCTGCTGAAATTCCTTGACAGCTTTGTCTGTTGCTGGCCCAAATTCACCATCAGTCCCAACTACAGAGTGCCTTTTTACCCGATCGCAAAGCCGAAGGGCCTTCTGACTTCTTGCGATCGCCCGATTCAACCAATATCATCTGCATCAGGATCAATACCCATTGCTAGCAGCCGCTCTGCAAGTCGCGCCGCTTTTTGTTCCGCCCGTTCAGCACGCTGACGCTCCTGTTCAGCACGTTGATGTTCCTGTTCAGCACGTTGATGTTCCTGTTCAGTTCTGAGTTTTTCAAGTTCAGCCCTTTCGTCACCAATTAACAACAAATTCCCGTGAATATCCCACCACCGCAACCAAAGTTGCGTTTGATTTTGATAACTTCCCTGCCAGAGTCCCAACTCAATTTCTAATGGTTCAATCGGATAGTGACCGCGTTGATTAGGTTCGAGTTTTTGATAAGCAAAATCTCTCAAATGATAGACTTCTAATCGATCGTTGCTCATCTCATAAATGCCGTAGTAAGGAATCCGAATAATTTGTTCGTAAACCCAAAACTTACCCGGTTTTTGCACCTCTCCTTCATCAGTCATCAACAGAGGAGTGGCATCCCGTTCTTCATTGCCATTTCCGCTGGCAAATTCCAAAGCAATTAAAGGTGCTAAATGTTCTCGCCACAGCACGTAAGAACGGCGATATTTTCCCTGTTCCGGGCCTGCTGAAACATTCGGCACGTAGAACCAGTCTGGAGCTTCTGCCCCTTTTTCCGGTGGCTCAGTTTCCCGCCAATAAATCCCAGAATCTTGTCCGATGCAGTAGCGTCCGTCGGGATGTCGCCGTTGCAAAACAGGCCCGATGGCATCGGTAAGAATTATGCTTTGAGGATGCTCCTGAAAATTTTTCACGAAAGTACCGTCAGACTCAGGAAGTTGTGTATGATCTGGAAATGCGGGGGGCAGACCTATGTCAATTAATGTTTCCGACATAATTTTAGGGCGATCGGAGCTATTGTTAGTCATTTTATCATAATTTACGATCGAAAGCAATTTAGTCACAAGCCCCCGAAGCCGCGGTCACAATCTCAAATCTCAAATCTCAAATCGAGTCTAGCAAGTGGCGTGGATTGAGGGGGCTTATGACTGGTTCGCTCTAAAATATCGATGCGAAAATGTGCCTCAATAAGCAACAGTCATACGACGGCGAATAAACTGAGGACTCTCAACTTCATCAATCAGGGCCATCGCAAAATCCTCAGCCGAAATCCGGCTCCTCCCCTGTTCGTCAACAACCAACATATCGCCTCCCAACCGAAATCTACCCGTCCGTTCGCCTGCTTCAAATTCCGCCGCCGGACTGATAAAAGTCCAATCTAAATCAGCAGTTTTGTAAACACCAAGTGCCTCCCGATGAGCAAGAGATGCCGCACGATACTGTTCTGGAAAATCAGGAGTATCGACAAGTTGAACGCCCGGAGTTATTTCGAGACTACCTGCACCGCCAACAACAACCAAGCGATTAATCCCCGCACGAGATAAGCCGTCAATCAGCGCATAAGCTGCTGTTACAATATCTCTAGCTAAAATCGGGTCATTAGCAGTAGCAACACCAGGCCCGGCGGCGCTGATGACGGCATCATGTCCTGTGACAATTTCAGCAACACTACCAGCATCGAGAACGTTACCCACAACCACATTTAGGCGATCGCCAGAGATAGAAAAACGCGACGCATCCCGGACGATCGCCGTTACATCATGTCCCCGCATCAATGCTTCAGAAACAATGCGACTCCCAGCCATGCCATTTGCACCAAATAATGCCAGTTTCATTGAAAATCTCCTGTTTTACGTGTTTAAACTACTCAATTTCTCTTAAACATGGCGATTAAACCATTCAGAAACATTGCTAACTGCTAGATCGATCGTTTCCGGGTCTTCATAAATGCGATCGTTCTTTTTTGACTCAACATACGTTTCTGTATGAAAGGCAGCATAAGTCACTTACGCCTGCCAAGTCTTGTAAATTCTCCCGATAAATTGCAAAATCTCGTGGTGTTTGTTTTACCTCACAGCCGATCGCGATACTGTCGCGGAGTCACACTGGTATAGCGGCGAAAAACATTAGTAAAATGACTTTGGTCGCAAAAGCCGACGGTTTGACTAATATCAGCAAGGGTTAATTGCGGATTAGAGAGCAATTTTTTGGCTCGATCGATGCGGCACTGCAATACATATTGATGGGGAGAAACTCCCGTACTTTGTTTAAAGATTTTACCAAAATGGTGTGAGCTCATCTGCACAACTTCTGCCAGATCTGCCAAACCGATATCGCGATCGAGATCATCTTGAATATAATCAATAATCTGCTGCAACTTGGATGGAGATAGTTTGCCTAATTTAGGATAATTGGTAATTTTTACTGTACAGTGATGTCGCAGCAAATGCACTGCCAGCAAAGTTTGTACCGATTCAAAATAAAGCCGATCGCGATTATCGCCCCGCTCCACTTCCGCGCTCAAAGTAAGGGCAAGCTGTTCTAAAAGCGGGTCACGAATGGCAAAGCGATCGATTAATTCGATTGTTTGAGGTGCGCTAACGCAACTTTGCATCGCAATCTGTTCTAATACCGTAGCAGGCAAATAGATATCTAATATTTCAACAGCAGATTCCCAAAACCATTCAGGTTGTCGAAAAGCAGGTACAAAAGTGAAGAAACCAGGCAATGTTAGCCGCTCAATCAACTTTCCGCCGTCTAACCGCCGCTCTAAACGCCGTTCTAAATTGCCCGGATTCGCAATGTGGAGACTGATACAATGGTCTGGTATTCCCAAGTCAGAAATTCGCTCTCCCGGTGGAGCATAAACTGTGCGTTCCGCGCGCAAACTATGTTTAAATATCGGCATAGGCGATCGCACCAACCCTACAATTCATAACTCTCTTCACCCAGACTTCCCAGTTCCCCACTACCCAGAAACTCTTCCTCCTCTACTTCCTCAATCCCAGAGTCGAAACTTTCCACCACAAACGGCAAACCAGCCCCCATTAAACCTCGCTGAATCAGTTCCGGCGTTTCATCAAACAACACAAATAAAGGATGAATAGCCTCAGCTTTATCGCTGAAAATATGCCTGTAGCGATGTGGCATCAACCACTCATAATCTTTATCCAGCCAAACCTGACACTGCCGCCAGCGACCGAGTAACTCAGAAAACTCCTCATCGGGGCGATGAATAAAAATCAAAATTTCCACCCCAATTTTAACTTTCCATTCAGGATCGCACATCAAAATCGCCAAATCGCATGGCAGACAAGCAGCCTGTCCAGCCAATATACTAGCACCACTACTCCCCGCATAGGAAACTCCCTCTCGCAGCCGCGCGATCGGCAAAGGAATTACGATTAAACTATCATTGATGCGGCGGATACTCGGAATCATTTCCATGTAAAGCCGATATTTTTTCAGCAGTTCAAGTGTTGCAGAAGATTCACTATATTGTGCTAATAAAGCTTCGTAATGTGATTTTTTAATGGACATTATAAATCAAGTAATAGGTAACAGTCAACAGTCAACAGTCAACTGTCAACTGCCAACTGACTGTTTTTTACAGCTTCTGGAACACTGCGAACATCGGCAGATACATAGACAGCAAAATCGAACCTACGATACCACCTACGACCACAATCATCAGCGGCTCTAGCATACTCGTGAGTCCTTTTACTGCTTCTTCCACTTCCGTTTCGTAGAAAGCGCCAACTTTCATCAGCATCTTGTCAAGTTCCCCAGTTTCTTCGCCAATTGCGATCATTTGAATTGCCAAAGATGGGAACACTTGCTGTTCTTGCAAAGCAATACTAATCATGCCGCCACTTTGAATTTCTTGTCTTGCATATTCGATCGCATTTGAGATTGCCTGATTCCCCGCCACATCTCGCACAATTTCCAAAGAGTTGAGAATCGGCACACCCGATCGCGTCAGCGACCCAAATATCACACAAAATCGAGCCACAGCCGATTTTTCCAGCAAATCTCCAAAAATCGGCGCCTTCATCATCATCTTATCAACTTGCAGATGACCTACTGGAGTTTTGTAGTACATCCCGAATGCAATATTTAGCGCTATAATCACCCCAATAGTTGTCACCTGTTGGATGGGAGGCCAAGCCGTACAAAATGCACTAATTGCCAACATAAACACCGTAAAAGCCGGCAAATCTGCACCAATATCCTTAAAAATTTTCGCAAAAGTTGGTAGCAGAAATATCGTCATTGCGAAAAAAATCACGATCGCGATGGAAAACACAGTCTTCGGATAAGACATAGCCGAGTTAATTTCAGACGACGTCTTATGATTTTTTTCCATCATTACCGCCAGACGTTCTAGTGATTCATCTAAAACGCCTCCGACTTCTCCCGCTGCCACCATACTGATAAACAGTTGGTCAAAAACATCAGGAAACTTCGCCATTGATTCTGCCAAATTTATCCCCTCTTGTACGTCAGCATTCATGCTCCTGATCGCTCGTTTCAACTTAGGATTAGAACACTGTTCCTGCAACACAGAAAGACATCTAACGATGGCAACCCCTGCATTAAACATCGCCGAAAACTGACGAGCAAAAATCGCTAAATCTTTAATAGTAACACTGCTAAAAGTGTACTCTATTTGCTCCTGGATTTGATTAAAGCTAAAGCTGCTTTTAGGCTTTTCTCTGATAACATTCGTTGCCATATATTGCCTCTGGGATTTTAGTGAAAATTAGTAATCAGTAGTTATTGGGAATGGGGCATCGCTGCACTGGGCATCGCTGCACTGGGCATTGGGCATCGCTGCACTGGGCATAGGTTAGTTGTTATGGGTAATTGGTAATTGGTTATGGGTTACTGGTTAGTTACTGGTTACTGGTTGCTGGTTATTGTTTAGTTGTTACTGGTTACTTATTTAACCAATGCCCAATGCCCAATGCCCCATTCCCAATGCCCAATTCCCAATTCCCAATTCCCAATTTCCAATTCCCAATTCCCAATTCCCAATTTCCAATTCCCAATTCCCAATTCCCAATTCCCAATTCCCAATAACTGAATTAATGACCCCCTGTCTTTGCACCAACTGGTGCAGGGCCAATCAAGCGTTCGAGTTCATCAGCCTTAGAAGCCTTAGCCATTGCCGATTCCCAAGAGACTTTACCAGTTTTGTAAAGTTCAGCTAAAGCCATTTCCATTGTCCTCATACCCAACTTCGCCCCCATTTGGATTTGAGAGTAAATCATGGGAGTTTTCCCCTCCCGGATCAAGTTAGACATAGCAGGAGTATTCAGCATGATTTCCATAGCACAGCAACGGCCGCCGCCAATTTTTACAACTAAATTTTGGCTGCAAATTCCCACCAAAGAGTTAGATACCTGAGCGCGAACCTGGGGTTGTTGAATGGGGGGGAACACGTCCAAAATCCGATCGATCGTAGCAGCCGCAGAATTAGTGTGCAGCGTTCCCATGACCATGTGACCCGTTTCCGCAGCCGAAATTGCCAGACCGATCGTTTCCAAGTCGCGCATTTCCCCCACCAGAATCACATCAGGATCTTCCCGTAGAGCAGCCTTCAGCGCATTAGAAAAGCTCTTAGTATCTTCGCCCTTTTGACGCTGGTGAAACAAACTCTTGATATTGGGAAACACATATTCGATCGGGTCTTCAACTGTCAGAATATGTTCCGCCCGCGTCCGGTTGACCAGATCCAACAAAGCCGCCATCGTCGTTGTTTTCCCAGAACCCGTTTGTCCCGTCACTAAAAGCATACCTCTGGGTCTTTCCGTCAGATCCCGCAAAATCTGTGGCACACCTAAAGCATCGGCGTTCGGAATCTTAGAAGCCAAAGCCCGCATGCAAGCAGCCCAAGCACCCCGTTCCCGGTAAACGTTCACCCGGAACCGAGCCAAACCCTTAACACCGTAAGCGCAGTCTAATTCCCACTCCATTTCCAATTGCTTGCGCTGCATATTGTTGAGCATTTGGAAGATCAGGATCTGCACTTCCTCAGCAGACATAATTTCCCCGTATTGTGGCTGAGGAGTTAGTTTCCCGCTCACCCGGAAGAAAATAGGTGCGCCCGCTTGGATGTGTATATCTGAACCCCCTTGCTCTACCAGGGACTCCAGTACGTCTTCAATCATCAGACCCATAGATATATCTCCCTAATCAAGTTGATAGTTATTGACCAATTTAACTCAGTTATTTGTTGTCTGTTGTCTGTTGTCTGTTGTCTGTTGTCTGTTGTCTGTTGTCTGTTGTCTGTTGTCTGTTGTCTGTTGACTGTTGACTGTTGTTTTTCTAATAACCGATTACCAACAACTACTGACTACTGACTACTGACTACTGACTACTGACTACTGACTACTGACTACTGACTACTGACTACTGACTACTGACTACTGACTACTGAATCAATCTAGAAAACGCGCGGAGTCAAACAGTAGGGACAATCCAGCATCTCCGGCTTCAATTCCGCCTGACAAGTCTTACAGGTTAGTCCCTGCTTGCGTTTCGCTTTCAATTCTGCCTCCAGCCCAGAGTCGGTAAAAGTCACCCGCTCCACTTCTTCAAAGGTAGTCGCCCCTTCTCGCACTAACTGCAAGCTATAAGCCAACAAGGTTTTCATCCCTTCTTCTACTGCTGCTTCCTTAATTTGCTCTGTGGGAGCACCTTGAGTAATCAGAGCTTGCAGCCGCTCAGTATTTTTCAGGAATTCGTAAACCCCTACCCGTCCTTTGTAGCCGATACCACCGCACTTGGTACAGAGTTGCTCCCGATCGGCCAATTCCTTCCTCTGTTCAACTGCTATGGTGTTAGCTTTGTAGACAGTCAGATCCATTTCTTGAGTAGCCGACAGACCGTACCGACCGAGTTCTTCGGCCGTGGGCTGGTAAGGAATGCGACATTTGTCACAAACCCGGCGCATCAAACGCTGAGCCAACACGCCTAACAAAGCTGCCGAAACCATGAAGGGTTCTACGCCCATTTCGTCCAAACGGGCGATCGCACCGGCCGCATCATTAGTGTGGAGCGTAGTCAACACCAAGTGTCCGGTCAAAGCAGCTTCCAGAGCGGTTTTCGCCGTTTCCTTATCCCGCGTTTCCCCCACCAGCAGCACGTCAGGGTCTTGCCGCAAAAACGCCCGCAGAATATTGGAAAAAGTCAAGTCTTTTTCCCTAATTACTTGACACTGGGTAATTCCGGGCAAAGCATATTCGATCGGGTCTTCCGCCGTACTGATATTAATCCCCGGATCATTCTTTTCTGCCAGAATGGAATAGAGCGAAGTGGACTTACCCGAACCCGTCGGCCCAGTCACCAAAATCAGTCCGAAGGGACGACTGGCAGTTTCTCGCACCAAAGCCAGAGTTTCTTGATCCGAGATTAACAAACCCAGACCCAACTGAGTGCTGGAACTGTCCAAAATCCGCAGCACAATTTTTTCGCCGTAACGAGAAGGCAAGCTATTTACCCGGAAATCCACCGTCCGTCCTTCAAATACCCGGCGGATGCGACCATCTTGAGCTTGTCTGCGTTCGGCAATGTCCAAATTGGCAATAATTTTGAAGCGGGCAGTAATCCCTTGCACCACTTGTTTGGGAAATCGGAAATATTCTTGCAGCACCCCGTCCTTCCGCATCCGAATCCGCATGAACTCTTCTTGAGGTTCTACGTGGATGTCAGACACTTTTTCCGATAAAGCTTTAGCCAAAATGATGTTCACCGCTTTGATGACAGGAGCTTGGTCCATGTCATTTATGGTGTCAGCGATGTCTTCTGTATCGGCAGAAACCTCTTCTAAGGAGAGTTCGCCAAAGTCTCCCTCCCCTAGGGAAAGCTTTCTCTCCTTTTCGGCTTCAGCCATTTTGGCTGCTATCTTAACTTGGTCTTCTTGATAGGCAGAAGTAATGTCTTGATAGTCATCTGGCGTAATCACCCGTCGCTGAAAACTCAACCCTTTCAAAATCCGCCGCAAATCTTCTTGAGCATCCAGGTTGTCAGGATCGACCATTGCCACTACTAGCGCCGGAGGTTCAGTTTCTGTCTTCGCCACAGGCAAAAACCGACGTTGACGACAAATGTCGATCGACATTTTCAAGTCATCGAGCATTGCTCCAAGTTGCTCGTTAGACAGTTCGCTCAATTCCGGGTCAAACGCTTCAACCCCGTAGACTATTTTCAGTTCAAACATCTGCTGCTTTTTGTAAAGCCGCAGCAATTCTGGCGGCAAGGGCAGCCCAGTAGCAGATTCTAGTACCTCCGTCAACCGCTTACCTGACTTTTTACTTTCAAGTTGAGCTTTCTTCAGTTGGTCGCTGTTGACGTAACCAGACTGAATCATCTTGTTGAGAGCGGGAGTAAACAGGCTGGTAGTAACTATAGATGTGGAGAAACGCCGATCGGATGTGTTAGTCATTTACCTAAAACCCGCGGGAGACTCCCGTGATAGCAGAGAGGGCGCAGCACTTGGGCATTGCCCTTACCGGGAGAGGAAAGCGGGGCGGGGTGTATCGCTTTCCAACGATAATTTTATATTCTGTTCAAGCTTGCTTGACGGGAATCTACCGGCCATAACTTAACATTGGTTTCCTCTTGCAACCAGAAGAGACTAATCTGGAGGCAACAGGCCTAACTTGTTGAATTTGACCGCAGGATGTTAAACATTGCCTGTTCTGTGATGATAGCTTTTACAAAGCCTTCGATCGGTCTAGTGAGATATATTTTGATTAATCAACTGCCCATCCTCCGGTCCTCACCAAGGCCGATTGGAAGCAGGTCAATTTGCCGTCAGCAAATACTACACAGAGGGCGCGTCTCTTCCGACTGCTGACACAAAGTAAATGATTTCCTAGAAAGTTTCGGTAAATCCCTGTAAAATCTGGTACTATGTATTGAGAACAAAAATACCATCTAGCGATGACCAGATATGTCACACCGCGAGAAGCTTGCAAAATCCTGCAAGTCTCAGATAAAACCCTTAGAAACTGGGAACTTGCCGACAAAATATCAGCCATCAGAACCCCATCCAACCAGCGACGCTACGACATCGACAGCGTTCTTGGAACCGGACACGACCGAATTACAGCCATCTACGCCCGGGTCAGTAGCTACAAACAGCGAGAAGACCTCGACAGACAAGTCAGCTACCTCCAAAGTCTCTATCCGCAAGCTAAAGTCTTCAAAGACATCGGATGCGGACTCAACTTTAAAAGAAAAGCGCTGCTTGCCCTTCTGGGACAAGTCATGTCAGGAGATATCTCAGCAGTTGTGGTCGGACACCAAGACAGGCTCGCAAGGTTCGGTGGCGATCTCATCAAATGGATCTGCGAGCAAAACAATTGCCAACTCATGGTTCTCAGTAGAAATGAGTTGTCTCCAGAACGAGAAATGGTTGAAGATATCCTTGCCATCATCCACGTCTTTAGTTGCCGACTCTACGGTCTCCGAAAATACAAATCTGCTATCAAAGAAGATTCGAGTTTACCCGGAAACCAAGCTAGCAGCGAAATGGAGGACTTGGATCTCAGCAAGTAGGTGGTGTTACAACCAAGCAATTGCTATTCTTAAAAACGAAAAAATTGGCAAGTACGATTTAAGAAAGAAGGTAATGGACTCGGCTCCTAAGTGGGTATCCGAGCAGCCTTACAATCCGCGACAAATGGCAGTATTTCAAGCTTTTGAAGCGCACAAAGCTGCTAAGAAAGTCAAAGGAACGGCAAAGTTTAGAAGCCGTTTTGACACATCTGGGACTATCCGGTTCCAAACATCTAACTGGAAGTTGGGTACTTTTTACCCAAATTCTACCAAGGGGCTAAGCTTTAAAACATCAGAACCAATCGTTGAGGTAATGCAACACGAACCAACACTCAGCTTGATTAACAGGCAGTGGTTTATCTGCTATGCGATTGATGCACGAGGAATGAAGCCAATCAATAGCGATTTGGCGATCGCGTTAGATCCGGGTGTTAGAACTTTCCTTACTGGTTTTGACGGCAGTGGTTTCATCGAAATAGGGAAAAACGATATTGGCCGCATCTATCGGCTAGCAAGACATCTCGATAAATTAATGTCGCGAATTGGGGTAAGTAAAGGAAGGCAATTCAAACGACTGAGGTATTGCTTGCGAAAATCAGCAGCAAAAATCAGAATCAAAATCAAAAACTTAGTCAATGAATTGCACAAAAAAGCTGCAAAATATTTGACAGGTAAGTACAAGTTAATTTTCTTGCCAACCTTTGAGACACAACAAATGGTCAAGAAAGGTAAGCGCAGGTTGGCAACTAAAACCGCTAGAGCGATGGTCACTTTGAGTCATTATCGTTTTCAACAAATGTTGAAGCATCAAGCCACCAAACACGGTGGTGTTGTAGTAGACGTAACAGAAGAGTACACATCGAAAACTTGCTCAAAATGTGGGCATATCCATACTAAATTGAGCGGGTCTAAAGTTTTTAAATGTCCAGAATGCGGACACATTCTAGATAGAGATCAAAATGGCGCTTTCAATATTTTGTTGAAAGCTTTGAGAGATACCTCCTTGACAGGAGAGCTTGTTGCTTTCTCTGTCTTGCCATACACGGTTATTCCTGGCTTAGTCCGGGATTTACCGGATTAAATGTATCTGCTAGAATTGATAGGGTTCTGTCGCACAGATATATATGATTGACGAGGAAAAACAGCAACATCAAGATCCTAGCTCAACGGGGGAAACCCCAGAGAGTTCGCCAATGGTAAGCGAAAATCCGCCGCCAGCATCCGCAAACTCCAATGCAGCAGCCGATTGGGAGCTGGAACTTGCTCAAGCTTATCAAAGTGCTCAGGTCGATCCCGGGGCGACTCACAATGCCGGGGAAACAGGCTCCTCTAGTTCCAGCAACAGCGTCACTGCTGATGCTACGGAGTTGCTCAAGAGAGAGCTGGCACAAGCAACCAGCGACAAAGAGAGTTTAAAAGCTCAGTTGCAAGCCTATTCTACTCAATTAGAAGATCTGAAAAATCAAAATCTCCGCTTAGCAGCAGATTTTGAAAACTTCCGCAGGCGCACCCAAAAGGAAAAAGAAGAGTTAGATTTACAGGCAAAATGTTTAATTATCAAACCCCTGTTGCCAGTAATTGATAACTTTGAGCGGGCAAGAGCCCACATTAAGCCACAAACAGATGGCGAAATGAACATACACAAAAGCTACCAAAGCGTTTACAAGCAAATGGTAGAATGCCTCAAACAAATCGGAGTTTCTCCGATGCGTCCAGAAGGTGAACAGTTTGACCCCAACCTCCACGAAGCTTTGCTCAGCGAACCAACTGACGAACAGGAAGAAGGCACAATCATCCAAGAACTAGAACGAGGCTATACTCTGGGCGATCGCGTCTTGCGGCACGCCAAAGTTAAAGTTGCAGCGCCGGGGCTATCTGTGGTAGCCTCAGATGACCATCCTGATAGTTCGGAAGGTTGATCGGGATCAAACCTACTGCATTCTGGAAGCTGAAGCAGAGGCTACGTTCACATTTAAGAAACGTTGCAGTGCGATCGTCCCTAAAATATCGATAGCCTCAACGCTTCAAACTGTACAGGCCGTAACAGACCCCCGAATAGAATTCGGGGGTTTGAAAAATTTTTGTAAATATCCCACGAAGTTTTATGAGGCGCTATGGGAAAGGTGATAGGCATCGACTTAGGCACAACCAACAGTTGCGTAGCTGTGTTAGAGGGCGGTAAACCAGTCGTGATCGCCAATTCTGAGGGCGGTCGCACAACTCCGAGCATAGTAGGATTTGGCAAAGGGGGCGATCGCTTAGTAGGTCAATTGGCCAAGCGGCAAGCTGTCACTAATGCTGTAAACACTGTCTACAGCATCAAACGATTTATCGGACGTCGTTGGGATGACACAGAAGAAGAAAGATCCCGGACACCCTATACCTGCATTAAAGGCAAAGACGATACCGTTAACGTCCAAATTCGGAACAAGGTTCACACCCCCCAAGAAATTTCGGCAATGGTACTCCAAAAGCTGAAGCAGGATGCAGAAGCTTATTTGGGACAACCTGTTACCCAAGCCGTGATTACAGTCCCGGCCTACTTCACCGATGCCCAGCGACAA
Source organism: Microcoleus sp. CAWBG640 (assembly GCF_020883015.1). Taxonomy (NCBI): domain Bacteria; kingdom Bacillati; phylum Cyanobacteriota; class Cyanophyceae; order Oscillatoriales; family Microcoleaceae; genus Microcoleus; species Microcoleus sp. CAWBG640. The sequence goes on along the minus strand of NZ_JAHRFC010000006.1, from coordinate 37,883 downwards.
GCGACTAAGGACGCAGGTACGATCGCGGGTTTAGAAGTCCTGCGGATAGTCAACGAACCGACAGCCGCCGCCCTTTCCTACGGCTTGGACAAACAAAATATAGAACAAAAAATCTTAGTATTTGACCTCGGCGGCGGTACTTTCGATGTTTCCATCCTGCAACTGGGAGACGGAATTTTTGAAGTCAACGCCACTGCGGGTAATAATCATCTGGGAGGAGATGACTTTGACAACTGCATCGTGCAGTGGCTGGTTGAAGCTTTTCGCACCAAAGAAGGCACAGACCTGTCAAAAGACAAAATGGCCTTGCAACGCCTCCGAGAAGCAGCAGAAAAAGCAAAAATAGAACTTTCTAGTTGCGAATCAACCTCCATCAATTTGCCCTTTATTTCCTCCGATGAAAAAGGGCCAAAGCATCTGGAAATGCCACTTTCCAAAGCTAAGTTTGAAAAACTGGTCGCTCATTTAGTCCAAGCCACGATCGACCCTGTGACTCAAGCCCTCAAAGATGCCAGTTTGACCCCAAAAGACATAGATCGAATTATTTTAGTAGGAGGGTCAACCCGGATTCCGGCAGTTCAAGAGGCAATTAGCAAATATTTTGGTGGCGTGTCTCCCGATAAATCGGTCAATCCTGACGAAGCTGTAGCCGTAGGTGCCGCCATTCAAGCAGGGGTGTTGGGTGGCGAGGTCAAGGATTTGCTACTGCTAGACGTGACTCCCCTGTCCCTCGGACTGGAAACCTTGGGCGGAGTGTTCACCAAAGTCATTGAACGCAATACCACTATCCCCACCAGTCGATCGCAAATGTACAGCACAGCCGCAGATGGGCAAACTTCGGTAGAAATTCATGCGCTGCAAGGTGAACGGGCATTAGTCAAAGACAATAAAAGTCTGGGAAAATTCCTGCTCAAAGGTATTCCCCCAGCACCCCGCGGCATACCTCAAATCGAAGTTACCTTTGAAATCGATGCCAACGGTATTCTGAAAGTTTCAGCTCAAGACAAGGGAACCTCAAAAGAACAAAGCATCCAAATTTCCAATACAGGAGGATTGAGCGAAACCGAAGTCGAGCGGATGAGACAAGAGGCAGAACTTTACGCCGAAGAAGACCTCGAACGGGCCCAAATTGCCGAACTCAAAAATCAAGCCGACACCCTGGTCTATAATTGTGGTGTCACCTTAAAAACCAATGCCCAATTACTAAGCGACGACCTGAAGGCAGAAGCCCAAACAGCATCTGTTACCTTGCGGGCAGCGATGGCTAACCCAGACATCACCAGCCAAGAACTCGAAGCACAAATCGAATCTTTCAAGCAACTGCTATACTCGCTTGGTACTGCTGTTTACGAGCAAGCTCGGAACGAGGAAGCCACTTCCCCCACTGTGGTTGCCAGCGAATCGGTGCCAGAATTAGATGAGGTTGCAGTTAGCGATGAAAGTATCTTGCCGACAGAAGACCTAATGACAATCGCGGAACCAACGCTGAAACCAAAGGCGGAACCAAAGCCGGAACCAAAGCCGGAATTAAGGCCCGAACCAAAGCCGGAATCAAAACGGCAACCAAAGCCGGAACCAAAGCCGGAACCAAAGCCGGAACCAAAACGCGAAAAACAGCAAAATCTACAGACAAAACCAAAACCACAGGTTCCCGAACCTGAAGTTGATGATATGAATCCTTTCCTTTAAAAATTAAAAATTAAAGATTAAAAGTTACAAATAAACGCTCGTAATTTTTAATCTTTAACATCTGGAAAGGTCAATAGTTTCTTTTTCGTACACTTTTTGTTATTTACCTCCAGGCAAACAGCTTTATGGCCGGCGATTACTATGAAATATTAGGCGTTTCTCGAAGCGCAGACAAAGAAGAAATTAAGCGTGCCTACCGCCGCCTAGCTCGTAAGTACCATCCAGACGTGAATAAAGAACCCGGTGCCGAAGACCGGTTTAAAGAAATTAACCGCGCTTACGAGGTACTGTCAGAGCCGGAAACCCGTGCTCGCTTTGACCGTTTTGGCGAAGCAGGGGTTAGTGGTGCAGGAGCGCCGGGGTTCCAAGACTTCGGCGACAGTTTTGCCGATATTTTTGAAAGCTTCTTTCAGGGTTTTCAGGGAGGGGTAGGCGGTCCACAACAACAAGGTCGCAGACGCAGCGGGCCCGTGCGCGGTGACGATTTACGCCTCGATTTGCGGCTAGATTTTCGCGAAGCAGTGTTCGGTGGGGAAAAAGAACTCCGCATCAAGCACCTAGAAACCTGCGAAACTTGCACAGGCACCGGCGCAAAACCGGGAACCAGACCCCAAACCTGCTCGACTTGCAGTGGCGGTGGCCAAGTCCGGCGCGCTACCCGTACTCCCTTTGGCAGTTTTACTCAAGTTTCAGTTTGCCCCACCTGCAATGGCACCGGGCAAGTGATTGAGGACAAGTGCGAAACTTGTGGCGGCCGCGGCCAAAAAGAAGTGATGAAAAAGCTGAAAATTACCATCCCGGCAGGGGTTGACAATGGTACTCGTTTGCGCGTTTCCAATGAAGGGGATGCTGGCAAACTGGGGGGGCCACCAGGGGATTTATACGTGTTCTTGGCTGTGAGTGAAGACCCCGTATTTAAGCGCGAAGGTACTAACATTAACTCGGAAGTTAAAATTAGTTACTTGCAAGCTATTTTGGGGTGTCGCTTGGAGGTGGAAACTGTAGATGGGCCGACGGAATTGTTGATTCCTACGGGAACTCAAGCGAATACTGTTCTGACTCTGGAGAAAAAAGGGGTGCCTCGGTTGGGCAATCCAGTCAGTCGTGGCGATCATTTAATTGTGGTGTCTATTGACATTCCGACTAAGGTGACGACGGAGGAGCGGGAGTTGTTGATGCAGTTGGCTAAGCTTAAGGGCGATCGAACTGGAAAAGGTGGCTTGGAAGGATTTCTGGGCAATTTGTTTCAGAAGTAAGCAAAAAAATGAGCGCAGTTTATTATTTCTGAAAAAAATGAGCGCAATTGCGCTCATTTTTTATTAAAATAATAATAAATTGCCTCTTCGGGATTTACGCACGCCGAGTCAAAAACCTGCTGGTTGAGCCCTTCGACGGAGTTTATGCTGAGCGTAGTCGAAGTGCTCAGGATAAACTGCATCGAAACCAGTTTTTTCTTCCTTCTTCCTTCTTCCTTCTTCCTTCTTCCTTCTTCCTTCTTCCTTCTTCCTTCTTCCTTCTTCCTTCTTCCTTCAGCTATATGAATTCAACATCGAAAATTGAAAATCCCCAATCCCCAGATGCTCAGCTCGATCTGCGGGGTACCCCCTGTCCGATCAATTTTGTCCGAACTAAACTGCGGTTGGAGCAAATGGCTCCTGGAGCGGTTTTGGAGGTTTGGTTGGACGCTGGGGAGCCGATCGAACAAGTGCCGGATAGTCTAAAAATGGAAGGCTACCAGATTCTACAAACCCAATTTGTGGCTGGTGAGGATAATTCTGGTTTTTTTGCGATGCAAGTGCAGCGACCTGAGCAGGAAGCAGCATGAGCCGGGACTCCTCCTTGATTACGGGTACTGTTGTGGCTGTTCATGCTAACTTCTATCAAGTGAGGTTAGATCCAGATGCAAGCACTGAGGGGGAAAATCCTCTCTGGGCAGATCTACGAGTTCTCCTGTGTACTCGTCGCACTAGACTGAAAAAAATTGGTCAACAGGTGATGGTGGGCGATCGCGTCGTGGTAGAAGAACCAGACTGGAACGATCGCAGGGGTGTGATTTCTCAAGTGTTTCCCCGCCAAACAGAACTCAATCGGCCGCCTGTAGCTAATGCCGATCGCATTCTACTCGTTTTTGCCCTCACGGAGCCGGACTTAGACCCCGCATCATTAACTCGGTTTTTAGTCAAGGCAGAATCTACAGGTTTAGAGGTGAGTTTGTGTCTCAACAAATGCGATTTAGTCACGGCAGAGGATTTGGCACAGTGGCGCGATCGGCTGAAAGGATGGGGATACGAACCCATGTTTATTAGTGTCCGTAGCGGCTTAGGAATCTACAAGCAAACCGCTAATGACAGTCAAAATCCAGTTTCTGCCACAAACCCAAATTTATTAGACAAAATCGATAGCTCCCTTCTTCCTTCTTCCTTCTTCCTTCTTCCTTCTTCCTTCTCTCTCCAAAGTCACCTCCAAGGCAAAATAACCGTAATTTGCGGCCCTTCTGGAGTGGGTAAGTCCAGCTTAATCAACCAACTAATTCCGGCACTGAATCTGCGAGTCAGTGCTGTTTCGGGCAAACTAGGGCGCGGCAGACACACTACTCGCCATGTAGAATTGTTTGAACTCCCAGGTGGCGGACTTTTGGCCGATACTCCTGGCTTTAATCAGCCCGCACTTGAATGCGAACCATCTGAGTTAGCTCAATATTTCCCAGAAGCTCGTCAGAGGCTGGCTTTGGGTAGTTGCCAGTTTAGCGACTGTTCGCACCGAAGTGAGCCTAACTGCGTTGTGCGGGGCGATTGGGAGCGCTATGAGTATTACTTGCAGTTTCTCTCTGAGGCGATCGTCCGTCAGCAACAAGAGCTAAACTCTACCAGTGCCGAGGCGAGTTTGAAGCAGCAAACTAAGTCTGATGGTACGCAGCAATATGAACCCAAGTTGCAAACTAAAAAATATCGCCGTTCTTCTCGCCGCCTTCAACACCAGTCGCTGCAAGATATGTGTCAAGACGACTTATTCTAGGTTGGAGCAAATAGTCGATCGGCTTCAGAACAGGGTAAATTAATAGCTAAAATTAAATTGCCTTAAATTTCTTAAAAAAAAAGTACAACAGAAGTATCATTTAGCAGGTTATGCGGGAGTAAAAATACTGTGAATATTCAAGAACTGTTTCAAAAAGGCGGCCCAGCCATGTACCCCCTGTTGGTGCTGTCTATTCTATCTGTAAGTACAATTATCGAGCGCTTATGGTTCTGGGCGAGCCTCCTCACTAAGGAAAAGCAAATAGTCAACCGCATCCTCGATGCCGCTCGCAGTGATTGGGGCGCTGCTAATGAAATTGCTAGACAAGCTAATCGACAGCCTATAGGACGATTTTTATCTGCACCTCTGCGACTGTACAATCCTGAACCAGAATTATTTCGACTCGCACTGGAAGCCTCTGCTGATGAAGAGTTGGCTTCTATGCGCCGTGGTGACAAAATCTTAGAAGCGACGATCGCTCTAGCTCCTTTGTTGGGCTTGCTGGGAACTGTTTTGGGTTTGATTAACTCCCTGAGTTCGATCCGGCTGGGCGACATCGGTACCTCGGCAACGACTGGAGTAACTTTGGGGATTAGTGAGGCGCTGATTACTACGGCGACGGGGATGGTAGTCGCAATTTTTACTTTGGCGTTTTATCGCATATTTCAAGCTTTTTTGTTCGATCAGGCTAAAATTTTTCGCAAAGCTGGAAATGAACTGGAATTGCTCTACAGACAATATTGGCCTACGGCTAACGCTAAAGGTCGATCGTCTAGTACAGAAAACACCAATTCTTCCTTTGGTGTCGATGGCTTGAACCGCCATTCCCTCAATTCTCAAGAATCTATGGAACGAAATCGAGAGCCGAAATTGAAAGGTTCCGATCCTGATGTTGATTCAACTTCTAACAAGTGAACTACCTACACCCACCGCTTAGGCGGTAGGTTTGAGGCTTCCAACTTCGACGAAAGGAGCCCATTGGTGTCAACCCGCACTAAGCTGAGTAAAGCTATAGTGGCCCAATCCCCGCCGAGCTAGTTAAAACCTTGAAAAACAATGAAAATTCATCTAGATACTCCTGCTGAAGAGGCTCGGATTGAACTGGTACCTTTAATTGATGTGATATTTTGCATTCTGACGTTTTTTCTGCTGGCTGCTTTGCAACTGACTCGCCAGCAAGCCATTAATGTCGATTTGCCTAAAGCCAAAACAGGACAAACCCAGATGCGAGAAATGCTGATTGTCAGCATTGACGATTTTGGCCAAACTTATATCGACCAATTGCCTGTTAATTATCAACAGCTCGATCGAGTTTTAAACAGTTTCCACAAGCAAAATCCTGCGGGATTGACGGTGCTATACGCTCCTCAAAATGCCAAGTACGCCAAAGTGGTGGAGGTTTTGGATAAATTGCGAGAAGTAGGAGGCGATCGAGTCGCCCTAGCAACTCTTCCTAGTTCGGCTCCATCCCCGCAGCCAACTCCCTCGGTTCCCAATTCTGGCATTCCCGTCGCACCACCCACCGGCAATCGGACTCAACCCCAGCCCTATCCTCTGGCAACTCCCTCGAACCCTCCACAACCTCAGTTACAAGTACCACCGCCCCAGCAGTTGAATCAAAGTCAGTTTCCATCCCCTCTCCCGACTCCTAGCCAGGGGGTTAGCAAATCTCCTGTTTCCCCTGCACCCACTGCTCCTAATATCGGGCCGGGAGTCGCAACTCCATCGCAGAATGTTGCGCCTCAAAATTAGGCAATATATTGATTTATCTAGGCATTGGCCAAACAGGGCATTGGCCAAACAGGGCATTGGGCATCGGACTTCGGACACTGAGCGTAGTCGAAGTGTCGAAGAACCTTCTTCCTTCTTCCTTCTTCCTTCTCCCTTCTTCCTTCTTCCTTCTTCCTTCTTCCTTCTTCCTTAAAAAATCGGTATAAATCGCTGCAATTATTTTGGTTCGTACTGAGCTTTTTTTCTCTAGACAAGTATATATATTTATATATATCTACAGAAGGAACCTTTGTCTGTGGTTAGCCATCTCTACTCATAGATTATTTCTTAGGAAAGATGGCAATTTTGTCAAATCATTGTTACCTTTTGTAATATAGCTAAAGCAAGATGGGCTTTAGGTCATCCTGAAACCAACTAGCGTGAGCTGGAACAACTTACAAAACCGGTGAATCCAGATTTGTACTTTCAAGTCACCTCTACTTGTCAAGGAGTCAAAGTCATGAACCAACCAGCAGAACTATCTTTGGAACAGCAATTTAGCCTGTGTTCCTTCAAGACACAGGTCAATGACATGAGCCGCGAGCAAGCTCAAGAGTTTCTAGTTAAGCTCTACGAACAAATGATGTTGCGGGAAACCATGTATCGTCATTTTCTGAAACACCACTGGGGCCTAGAACCAAACCCAGGTCTTGAGTAATGTCAAGTCGCAGTGGGCGACCTCCGTCTCTTACTCTCTTCCCAGATGGAAATGAGTTGGGGGTGATGGGGCGTCAACTCGAAGCCACAAGTTACAACCTAAGTTACAACCTATAGAAAGCAGAAGGTATTTTAACCTACTCATCCTTGGCTATGAACATTTGAGGCTTTCTGTTCGGATATTTCGATCGCCCAGAGCAAGTTATTTAAATAAATCAAATATATTCGTCTCAACTTCCAGCGGATGAGGTTGAACAAAAATTTCGTGAGTCGGACATCTGAAACCGACATCCGACTAACAAGACTTTAAATTTTTCAATCAAAGCCTAGAACTCAAAAGTGATAGTTTTTCCCTAGACTTACGCCAAAACCGGGTTGTTTACGAAAAGACTGGGTTTGAACCTGGAAAACTTGTGAAAAACCCGGTTTTTTTGGTATTTATGCGTAAGTCTCATAACATCTATTCCGACTGACGTTCCAAGGTAGCCTCCATGGTGCTGGTTAAGTAATGACCAGACATGATGCCGCTAGAGTGGTAGTAGCGGTTGCTATCGACGCGGTGAAGGGTATCAAAACCTGTTCGCCGTTGGCGTTCGTCTCCGAGTACCCAGTAACGTTGGACGATCGACTGGGGAGCGATCCAACCTTCGCCCTCGACGCGGCCAAGTTCGCTGTGCTGGAGCACAAAAGTATACTGCCGTTCATCGCTGTTCAGGTGTCCTCGGTACTGCAAAATAATTTCTTCGCGATCGCCTCCAGGAAACACGAGCTTCGTCACCATATTGAACCAATCTGTTCGGTTCCAGCTCACTAAAGTTTTGCCTTTAACCGTAATTGGCACGCCATTGCGCTCAATCCAACTTCCTTCGAGCATCCATTGGCCTGATTCCATTAAAAACGTGTGAGCCACAGTGCTGTTCCTATGCTTGGACTGCCGGCTACAATGCTGGTGCAACAACGCACAGCCGTTGTCCCCTCAAAGTCTATGGTATCACGATCAACTCTACCAACAGGAGTTAATTTCTCCTAAAAGTACCGGAGCGATCGCACCAGTAACTTGAGGGAGATTGCCGGGAATGCCCCGAACCCGCCATTCGGCCAAAACCGCAAAAGCGATCGCCTCTTTAAAATCTACACTCAAGCCCGCCTCAGAGGTGGTCAACACTTCCACGGGATGCAATAGGGCTTGTAATCGGCGTTTTAAGTAGAGATTGTGGCTACCGCCCCCGCACAGCAAAACTCGATCGGGCATCTGCGGTAAAAAAGTTTGGTAACTGTGAACGATGGAGGCGACTGTCAGTTCTGTCAGAGTAGCCAGCACATCAGCAGGACTGAGCTTGTAATCAGAAGCCTCAACCAAACAACGGTTAAAATAGTCTACACCAAATAACTCTCGCCCTGTAGATTTTGGCGGTTTTTCCAGGAAGAACTCTTGCTGGAGCCAAGCTTCTACTAAAGCTTGACAAGGAGTACCAAGGGCGGCCCCTGCTCCACCTTCATCACAAGTTTTAGTTCCACCTGAGAAGTGTTGCACAGCCAAATCTAATAGAGAATTTGCTGGTCCTGTGTCCCATCCCAAGATGCCATCCCCCCAATGGGAAACCACAGACTTGTCCTTCAATGGGCTATTTTCCCTGGAAGGTAGATAAGTCACATTGCCAATTCCACCAAGATTTTGGATGCACAGATTGAGATTGGGTTGTGCCAACAAGTAAGCATCAACTATAGGCACTAAAGGAGCTCCTTGACCCCCGGCAGCAATGTCTGCCGCTCGAAAGTTGCTCACAGTAGTAATGCCTGTCAATGCCGCCATCAGCGCGCCCCGCCCTAGTTGCAAGCTGTAACCCATCTCCCCCTTCCCAGCAGGTCGGTGGTAGACTGTTTGCCCGTGAGACCCGATTAATTCAGCTCGATCGTACTTTGCTTGAATAGTCAAGGCTGCGGTGGCAAATTCTTGGGCGATGGCATCATCCAATGCTGCTAGTTGGGCCATTGACAAAGCAGCCCCGCTGCAAACTGAAAGAATTTGCGATCGCAAATCAGGAGAATAAGGAAAAGTGTTACCTGCTAACAACTCAATTTTCAAGTCAGTTTGGGAACCGACCACATCCACCAAAGCAGCATCAATGCCATCCACTGAGGTGCCGCTGATCAAACCGATAACGCGAGTCATTCGATTTTAGATTTTAGATTTTAGATTTTAGATTGTCCGGGCGTGGACTGGATTTATTTGAGGTCGATAGTGACAATCACCAGAGTAATATTGTCACGGCCGCCTTTCTCCTTAGCTGCTTCAATCAAAGCAGTTGCAGCCGCTTCACAGGGGCGAATCGACTTCAGAGGTCCAGCAATCAAAGGATCGGAAAGTTCCTCAGTCAAACCGTCGCTACACAACAGCAAGCGATCCCCAGGCTTGACATCCACCGGCAGAATATCTATCTCACGCAAATCCTCACGGCCCAAACACTGGGACAAAACGTGACGCCAGGGATGATTGCGAGCCTGTTCAGCAGTCAGAGCCTTTCTTTGTACAGCTTGAGCCACCCAAGTTTGGTCTTCAGTAATCTGATCCAAATGAGAGCCATGCAGTCGGTACAAGCGAGAGTCACCGACATTAGCACACCAAGGCCGCCCCTCATCCCGGAACACTACAACCACAGCCGTAGTCCCCATATCAGCCCGTTCGGGATGGTTGAGCTGATCGTTCAAAATTGCTTGATTGGCGATTAAAAAAGCCTGTTCTAACAACAGGGGAGAATCCTCTGGGCCTTCCCAATGTTCTACCAGATAAGATTGAATTGCCTCAGTAGCAATCCGGCTGGCTTCTTGACCTCCGGCGTGTCCTCCCATGCCGTCGGCCACGATAAAAAATCGCCCCTCCGAGTCGATGTAGTACGAATCCTGATTTACTGAACGAACTAACCCTGTATCTGTCTGACCTGCGAAAGAGAGTTTCATCTCAAACCTCCAAGAAACCTCCACCATAGCTGTACTCAGCACGGTGGTGGGAGAAAGGTAGGCTCAATTGTAAAACATCCCTTAAGTGTATTTGTGCATGAGCACCAACCATGAGAGAGACTGTTAAATAATTAACAAATTTCTTAAGTCCCATAGGAGTAAATGTCCTGTTTGTGAATATGTGTGCTAGCTCTGTGAGTCATCCTTTGTAGCAGCCCCTACGTGGTTGAAATATAAAAATTTCCAGACTTGCACTCGATCGCAATTCTCTCCATGTATTCGCCTAATTTTGGGAAACGGAGCGCCGCAACTCTAACAATATCACTTCTTTGAAAACTAAAGTAATATTTTGTTCTCTCACAGTTTGACACTGAGATTTTTGTATCTTCAAGGCTCAAAGTCAAATAATAGCCATCAGCTTTTTTAGTGAATGATGGGGTTATAAACAAGCAGGTCACGTCTGATGTGGGAACGCTTTTGCTCACACCAATTCAAGCTATTTGCCAATAAATAATTGTCATGAAATGCCACCAGGGAACATCTCAATAGCTGGCATTGGTAATAGGGAGAAATCTCAAATCTACAATTTAAAATCTCCCCTGGTACGGCGGCACTTACACAGCCAGCGCAAAGCAGCGGAATTCCAAGCCTCAAGAAATTCTATCGAAGCGATCGAGTCGCTTAAACAAGCGCAGGAGAACAAACCCAGTACCGACTGCTAGCAAAGCCATCACGAGAGCGGGCCATACTTGATTGCTGACAAACAAAATTGTCGCCGACAAAGTAAAAGCACTCATCAGCAAACTATAGTTGGTTCCCATTTGAACACTGCTAATGCGGCGGAGCAAACGGTCTGTTTCAGAAGAACGGACGCGAATCCGCAAATCTCCCTGTTCCAGTTTGTCAATAGTTTCCTCAATCCGGCGAGGTAAACCCAAAGCAGTGGAACTTACCTGAGCCGCCTGACGGCCAAGTTCGTTAAAAATACTGCTAGTTGTATCATGCCCATTTCCATTACTCATAAGCTGCATGGCAAAAGGCTGTGCCACCTCCATAAAGTTAAACTCTGGATCTAAACCGCGGCCGACCCCTTCAATGGTCGAAAAAGCGCGCATCACAAAAGTAAAGGTAGCTGGGAAGCGAAAAGGTTGGTCGTAGGCAATATCGTAAAGGTCATCTGTAATCGCGCTGACGGACTGATTTTCAAAAGGCTTGTCCATGAAGTTATCCAGCATATACTGGATCGATCGGCGCACCGGACTCATATCACCCGTAGGAACCAAAGCCCCCAAATTAATCAAAGAATCCATAATCCGTTGACCATCTTTGGAAGCAATACCGTAGAGAGTCTCCATCAGTCCTTCGCGAACATTGGCCTGAATTTGGCCCATCATGCCAAAATCGTAGAAAATCAGATCCCCATCAGCACTAACAGCGATATTACCTGGGTGGGGATCGGCATGAAAAAAGCCATCATTGAGCAACTGGTGCAAATAAGCTTCAGCTCCCTTTTGGGCGATCGACTTGCGATCGATCCCGGCCGCCTCCAAAGCCTCATAGTGACTGATTTTAATCCCCGGCAGGTACTCCAAAGTCAGCACCCTCGGAGCCGCGTAGCGCCAATAAACCCGTGGCACCCGCACCCAGTCGCGATCGCGAAAATTACGGCGAAAAGTATCAGCATTCCGCCCTTCATTGAGATAATCAATTTCCAGCCACAGAATGCGACAGCACTCTTCATAAATCCCCAGCCAATCTCTGCCCCGGCCCCATTTAGGATGATTTTGAAAGTAGCGAGCGATGCCCTTAAGAATTTGCAAATCAATCTCGAACAGCTTCCGCAGTCCAGGTCGCTGCACCTTCACTACCACTTCCGGGCCAGAATGCAGTTGAGCCTTGTGTACCTGGCCCAAACTGGCAGCAGCCAGAGGCACCGGGTCAAAACTCTGGTAGAGTTCGTGAACCGTCTTGCCCAAATCCTGCTCAACAATTGCCTCTAACTGCTCGTAGCTGAAAGCAGGGACTCTATCTTGCAGCTTAGAAAGTTCCTCAACATACTCTGCGGGGAACAAATCAGCGCGGGTGGAAAATAACTGACCTACCTTAATAAAAGTTGGGCCCAAATCCAAGAGAGTTTCACGAACCCAGATAGCCTGAAAACGCCGTCTGGCAACTTTCTTTTCTTCAGTAACACCTTTCCAGTAGCTCCAATCTTTGCTGTCGAGCCACAGCGAAGCCAACCAGAGCAATACAAAGGTCCAAATGTCGAAGAAGCGCCGCTGCCGGGAGTATTTTTCGCGGTTCCAGCGATAAGCTTTATTGCCGTAGGATTTACCAGCGGTGGGCGGCAAAACGGCATCGCCGGTAGGCTTGGCGTATCGCTTGCGATTAACAGAGTCATCAAGGAGAGCAGACACTTGGGTTCCTAAATTGCTTATTTTATGTCGTTGCTGTGATTAGAAGTAAGAGCGCATAGCTTTGCGCTCCTAGGGTAAATATTTGTTAGTGGCTGTTAGGGCAAACTGCTGCGGTAGCGCTGCAATTCCGATCGCACTAAGGCCACTTCTGCACGTAACTCATCAATAGTTACTTGCAAGTCGGCTGGTTGGATGTCTTGAATAGAGGTAGTAGTGCTTCCAGTGCCTGTTCTACCTTGCATTGCCGAATCAGCTTCTCTATGAGCTCGTTCCACAACTCGATCTGTGAACTGCCGCAGTCGCTCTCTTTGTTCGGCATCAAATTTACCGAATTCAGAGAAAGCGTTAGTGGCTGCACTCTCCAATTGTTCGTATAGTGCTTCTGCAAGTGCTCTGCCTATGAAAAAGGCATGAACTGGGGGTTTACTCATAAAAAACTCCGGTAAGTAGGGAAACTCTATGTTTTTAGACTATGGTTTAAACACGATTTTCACAGATTCTGAATCTGTGTCATGCTTCAACGAATTTAATGGATTTGAAGAATTTTGTCCCATCTTTTCATCCGTTTAATTCGCGATCGCTGACGAGAAAATTTTCTGTGTACTTCCCCAAACAATTATAACTTGGTTATCCCTTCTCTGAAACTTCACGAGCATCTATTCAGGGTATGATTTCAACTTCTTTTCCTGCCACCATCTTGGGAATCCGCTCCTGAGTTGTCCACAGACTAATTCGTAGCAGGTTCTGGGAAAGGTACGGTTGGTGCTGGAACTGTGAGCGGGGAGTCAGGTACGATCGGACTATCGAAACTGCCTTCATTACTGCTCGGTATCGGGACTTGAGGCGATCGATCTGGCAGAATTACTGGTGAAGGCTGCTCCTGTGGCGGAGAGAAAGTTTCAGCACTCTTAGCCACTGGCGGAGTGGGAACCCCGAAGGATTTGCGAGGCGGTTCCGGGGGCAGAGGAGGAACCTCTGGTACGGGTGCTGGGGCGATGGGAGGAGATGGAGCGATGGGGATTTTAGGCTCTGGGGTAGGAGTTTCTGAAGGCTTCGGTTCCGGTGTGGGGGTGGGAGTTTCCGAGGGTTGCGGTTGCAGTGTTGGGCTGGGAATTTCTGGGCTTGGGGATACCTCTGGTTGGGAGCTAACTTCTGGGGACTCAATGGGTTCGGGAGTGCTGCTATCTGGTGTAGATGTGGGCAGATTGTCAACTTCTGGCGGTGCCACAGGACTACTTTCAACGGAAGGCTGTCCAAACATAGGTCCCGACAAATCGCGGGATTTGAGTAAATCTTCCAAAGATGGCAAGGATTCAGTTTTGGCAGTGCTATTCCTGCTGAGATTCGTACTATTGTAGCGCCATGCTAGGTCAAAACCCATCCAGCCTGCAATTAGAGATGTGACTACAAAGACCAGCAGAGTCAACTGTGGGGGCGGTGGTGCGGGCAAACGCAGAGTTTGCTTAGTTTTGATTGCTGGTAATTGCTCTGCTTCTTGCAGCATAGCGAGCCAATTTTCCACGGTTTGGGGGCGTTTGTCGGGTTCAGTTTCTAGTCCCCGAAGGATAGCTTGCTCAACTCCGGGGCTGAGGTTGGGTTGCCATTGTCGCAAATTTGGCAGGGGAATCCGATCGCGCAACGGTGCTGCTATGGGTGGTTGGCCTGATAGTAAGTAGTATAGGGTTGCCGAGAGGGAGTAAACATCTGTGGCGGGTGTACATTTACCACCATGGAGGTATTGTTCGATCGGTGCATATCCTGGGGAGAGCAAGTTAGTGTGGGTTTGTTTTGTGCCGGCAGTAAAGTCCCTGGCTATGCCAAAATCTATGAGCATGACGATATGAGTATCCTCTCGCCGGATCATATTTTCTGGTTTGAGATCTCGGTGTAGCAAGCCGCTGTGGTGTACTGTGCTTAAGGCTGAGGCTATTTGCCGAATGTAGTGTAGGGCTTGAGCTTCTGGTAGTTGCCCGCCTGTGGCGACTATTTTAGCCAAAGTTTGGCCGGGAATGTAGTCCATGGCGATAAAGGACTGTCCGGCTTCTGTAAAAAAGTCTATAACTCTGACTATGTTGGAATGCTGACAGCGAGAGAGGCGTTGGGCCTCGGCGATGAATTGCTCCTGAAATTGGGCAGATTCAGGGTGTTGGCGCAGACTTTCGTTAAGGGTTTTGAGTACGACGGTTTGGTTTAAATGGCAGTGTGTGGCTCGGTAAGTGATCCCGAACCCTCCTATGCCTAAAGTCGCGTTAAGTGTGTATTTGCCCTGTTGCAGGACTGTTGTTGGCGCTAAGTTCATCTTTAGTTGATGCCGTGTCCCAACCTATGCTACCGCCTTTGGGTAATTAAAGCAGATTGAGGGCGAGCGGTTCGATGGAGCCGAAGCCTGATTTTACTCTGCTTTGTCTAAATTACTAGACTTTGTATCTGGCGATGGTTTTATGGGGATGTCCCAATCAGTTTATCTGTAACCAGCGTCTTAAAACTTAATATAATAGTTTTCCAATAAAAATCCCGCTCTTTTGGAGCGGGAAAGCCATCAGGGTGCATCTATATCTATGACTATAGCCTATGGGGGGTGTAACCCCTCTCTCCTTTAACAAGTCTTTATACTAGACTCACTTTTGTCAATTTTTAGTATTTTGCTTGACTTATGATAATAAGTATGGTAATTGAGAGTTTGAGGGCGAGCTTGAGCTTAAAAAAATCCACCCACCAATCAATATCCAGGCTAGCCACTGGCGATCGCACGTTCAATTACCGTGTTTCGGCAAATGGTGCAACAAATACCAGAATACAGCGACATTGGCGATAAATACCGCTAACTTCAGGAGAGTAACACCCTGAATTAATTCAAAAATTTCCGGCGGAATACTGATACCAACTAGCACTAAAACTAAGATTGTTGCCCAACCTTTTTCGTACCACAATCCTACAGCTTCAACAGCAGTGAGCACTGCATAAAGTCCGGTCGCAATTCCGCTAAACAGTAATGTCTTAGGCTTGAGTATCAGCAGCTTATCTAATAAAAATTCAATAAGTTTCACCTTAGTTTCTAACAAATAAGAATCAGAAAAATCTTCTAATAATTGATGATTTTTCATAGCAAAAAGCAAAGCAAGAGAAGTCACTGTCAAGAGGGAAGCCACAAAAGTCTTGTAAATCACTATGGCGATTAAACCGGGGGGGCGCTGTTTTTTCACCTGATTATTTTCACCTATTTTGATAGAGGATAATGTGCTGCCAAAAAAGCAATTGCCGAAGTGCGATCGCCCAAATGCCCATCCAAAGTCGCCGCCAACAAATCATCCAACATGAGTTTAAACCCAGGCCCAGGCTTGTAGCCCAAAGCCTTCAAATCATTGCCATTCAAAGGGGCTTCAACCTTCACCCACTTGGTGAAAAATTCCCAAATTTGGTGTCGAACACTTCGGGGACTTTGCAGGGCGATCGCAATTAACATCGGTAACTCATAATTCCGCAAAAATAGCACCAATTGACTCGGCAACTCACACTTGGGCAAACGCTCTAACACCTCAGAATTGCGGGCTGACAAATCTTGAAGTCGCTTAATGCTATCAGCAGGTAATTTAAGATTGGTAGCCACCTTACCCCGATATTCCGGCGCTAAATAAGCGATTAAAACTTCTAGTCGCATCTGCCAATCAGGAATATTGATAATGGGGAATGGGGAATGGGGAATTGGGAATTGGGAATTGGGAATAGTTTCTTTTTCTTCCTTCTTCCTTCCCCCCTTGGGGGGGGCTGGGGGGGGTTCTTCTTCCTTCCCCCCTTGGGGGGGGCTGGGGGGGGTTCTTCTTCCTTCCCCCCTTGGGGGGGGCTGGGGGGGGTTCTTCTTCCTTCCCCCCTTGGGGGGGGCTGGGGGGGGTTCTTCTTCCTTCCTTCCTTGCAAAAAACGTTCTAGCAGACGCAATTGATGCCAGAGCGCTTTGTCCAAATCTAACGTAGGATGAATGCAGCGCAACGCCTGCAAATCTCCCAAAATTTGCAAAGCAACTTGCCAATAAGGAGCTTGCAAAATGTATTTTAATTCACTTTTGAGCCTGGTTTCCAAAGCCGGAGCGCGACCATTTTCTCCTTGAATTCGATAATAAATCCCGCTGGCTAGAGCGTGGCGAATATATCCTTCCGTCTGCGGCTCAATGGAAAATCCCAGCCGCACCGCAAACCGCACAGCTCGATAAATTCGCGTCGGATCTTCAATAAAACTATTGGCGTGCAAAACTCGAATTTGTTTACCTTCCAAGTCTAACAAACCGCCAAAAAAATCTAACAATTCGCCCGATCGCGGCGTACCCAATCTGACTGCTAGGGCATTAATGGTAAAATCTCTACGGTACAAATCTTGGCGAATCGAACTGGCTTCAACTTCAGGATTGGCGGCGGGATAAGGATAAAATTCAGTACGAGCCGTAGCGATATCCAGCCAGAGGGAGCCGAAAGGGGAGTCTTTGTGCCACAACAGGGCGGCGGTTTGAAATTCACCGTGAATCTCTAAACGGGAGGTGGGGTATAGTTTTTGTAGTTCGGAGGCTAATTCGACACCAGCACCAGAGTTACCCGATCGCCCATCACCATCTACAACCAGATCGATATCCATTAGTTGCAGTGTATCATTAGCCTCTAACCGATCGGCGGCACTCTCAGCAACAGGCATCTTGCCTATAGCACCAGAATTGGATGTTGTTGTCGGGAGTAGGGGTTGGGCATCTTGCCTGTCTGATGTCAAAGTTAAGAGTAAATCTCGAACGGCTCCACCGACAATATACAGTTGCCAGCCTCGCTCTTGTGCAATGTTGGCGGAGATCGACAATAATTGCCATAATTCAGGACTAATACGCGATCGCAACAACGGCTCAACCACTTCAGGTAAATGACAATAGGACAATTCGGTATCACTTGCTGTGTCTCGTCCTTTTTGTTGGTGCAATTGGCGCAACACATCAGTGCGAGTCACAATTCCCACCAGTAAGCCATTTTCCAACACCGGCAAACGCCCGATATCATAAGTCACCATTAAAGATTCAATTTCTGGTAACAAGGTATCGGGGGTGATGGTTTTGAGCTGCGGAGTCATGTAACCCTTGACAGGAGCGTGACTGAAGCCGTGGTGCAGGGCAATGTCAATGTCGCGACGCGAGATAATTCCCGCCAGCCGATCGCCGTTATCGACCACAGAAAGCCCGGAATGTCCGTAACGTAGGAGGATACGGTGAGCATCACCCACAGAAGTTTCTGGGCGAATACTCCGCACTGGAGATGACATTAATTCACGGGCTGTGGGCGGATGGGGAATTTGAGCTTTGAGTTCCTCAGCTAACTGATTTAAAGTTAGTAAGGGTTCCACATCTCTGACAGCTAGGGAGGCGGCGCGGGCGTGGCCTCCGCCACCTAGGGGTTTGAATAATGTGCTGAGGTTTGTGCCTTCTATGCGCGATCGACCGATAATAGTTAATCGATTGGAAACTGACGATTCGGGAGAGTCGGGATCGATGGTATCGCTCTTTTGTTTTTCACCAGATTTATACACATTTCCTAATAGCAGAGCATCGGTTTCCGTCAAATCCAGCAAGCGAGATGCTAGGGCAGAAAGTCCCGGAACATAGGCATCGGTGGTGAGCAATACCCACGCTACACTGTTACCGCGTACAGTTTGCGATCGCAAATTATTCAGAGCTTCTTTGAGCAAATCCTGTAATTGAGCAGACAAACCGGGTTCTACATATTCAGCGATGACTCCCAAACTCGCTCCCTGCTGCATCAACCACGCCAAAGCATTTGCATCTCGCGCCGTTGCACCCTCGAAGGTGAGGGAACCTGTATCGACGTGGATACCGAGGGCCATGACTGTGGCTTCTGAGGGATCGAGATGGAATTCTTGGTTGCTCTGTGGGACTTGATTTGCGAATTTTTCCCTAAGTTTTTCGACTATTAAAGTAGTGGTGGCCCCGACTGCTTCGATGTGGGTGACGGTGGCCCCGATGTCTGAAGGGGCTTCTAAATGGTGATCGAAAACCGTAATTTCGTTAAGTTGTGGCAAATCTAGCCACTCGGCGGCTTTTCCTAGGCGATCGCGCGTGCTAGCATCAACAATGGCGATCGATCGAATTTGTTGCGGATTGACCGATCGACGTTCGATTAACGGGTACTCATCGCGGTGTAGCGCCAAAAAATCCCGTACCGTGGGGTGACACCCACCAGCGAGCACGATTCTAGTACCGGGGTGCAGCACGCAAAGTCCCACCGCCGCTCCCAAGGTGTCAAAATCTGCTGTAGTGTGGCACAAAACTAAGTCCATAAACAAATCCTGCATCTCTAACCCAAAGTGTCCCTGAATCTGGCTCACGAACAGCACACGAGCCGATCGCACTATAACTCAAGCTTAGTCAAGTATGGATTCTAGTTTCAATCGCAGCAGCCAATAATGGTAAAATTTAAGTAAATCTCAAGAGCTGCTGACTGCTGTTCGCACCACTGAGAATTTGTACGGGCCAGTCGAATTTCAACAACCGACAATTTTCCGATCAATCATCCCACCGCTATATCGAAAGGAGAAAAAATGTTATCAATTCTGTTTCAACTTGTTTTACTAGGTTTGGTACTGCTATCTTTTGTGATGGTAGTTGGCGTTCCAGTTGCTTATGCTTCTCCCCAAAACTGGAGTCAGTCTAAAACACTGATTTTTGCAGGTTCGGGTCTCTGGTTTTTGCTGGTTATTGCCGTGGGTGTTTTAAACTTTTTGGTAGTTTAAAATTCGGTCTAGATCGACGTAAAATAGTTGTGAGTTTTGAATTTTGACTTAAATTTATGCTATAATTAGTAGTTTTAAATTTGGATTGAATTATTGATTGAAGTGACTTTTTCAAAAGATTAATTCAAGGCCAAAATTTAAAGCTCACAACTCATAAATAAAGCTAAAAAAAATCCAATTACCACTTACCAATTACCAAAGTATAAAATTATGGCAGTTTTCGAGGGTACTTTTACTCAAACAGAATCTTTGCGGTTTGCGATTGTCATTGGTCGTTTTAACGACATGGTAGTCAACAAACTTTTGGAAGGTTGTCAAGATTGTTTGAAACGCCACGGGGTTGATATCAATCCTCATGGTAATCAGGTTGATTTTTATTGGGTTCCGGGATGTTTTGAAATTCCTTTGATTGCTCGTCAAGCTGCATTTTCTCGTCGCTATGATGCAGTAATCTGTCTGGGTGCGGTGATTCGCGGCCAAACTCCTCATTTCGATTTTGTCGCTGGTGAGGTTTCTAAGGGAATTGCTGCTGCTGCTTTTCAAAGTGGAGTACCGGTGATTTTTGGGGTGGTGACGACTGACACGATGCAGCAAGCTTTGGAAAGGGCCGGAATTAAGAGCAATTTGGGCTGGAATTATGCAATGAGTGCTTTGGAAATGGGCACTTTGATGCGTCAAGTTAATGGTTTGGGTGGAAGTTCTTACGATAAATTAGCTGCTGCGTCTGCTGTTGAAGTGCTGTCAGGTGATCTAGCCTAATATATATCATAAATCAATACGGGATGCGGGAAACTCAGAGACTTCAGTCCTTCCTAGGGAAGCGGCGCGAGGGACTTTAGTCCCCGCGAGAGTTAGACTTTGGGTATTACCCAAGCCTACTTTGTCCGCAGAATCTCAGCGTCTTTAGACCGCTTGAGTGTCAATATGTGATTCCAACTGGTTCCCCGGCTCTGCCTGGGAACCGAGATCCAGAGGCTCTGCCTCGCTCGTCGCTTGTAGAATACTAGGTAAGCAAAGCTATGACTACTGTAACTGCAAAACGATTCTCGATCGCCGAATATCACTGTTTGGGAGAACTAGGATTTTTCGGTCCCGATGAGCGAGTAGAATTGATTCGCGGAGAACTTATCAAAATGGCTGCTAAAGGTAGACTTCACTCTTTTTGCAACAGTCTTTTAGTTGAGGAGTTAATAATTTTACTGACAAGACGCGCTCGTGTCCGCGTACAAGATCCGATAATTTTATCTACTACAGATAGCGAACCAGAACCTGATGTGGTTATCGCCCGCAATCGTTCTGATAATTATTTAGCTTCTCACCCGGAACCTGCGGATATCTTGTTAGTGATTGAGGTTTCCGATTCTAGTTTAAAATACGATCAAATAACTAAGTTATCTCTCTATGCTGAAGCTGGGATTTCTAATTATTGGATATTTAATTTAGTCGATAATCAACTGGAAATGTACAGCGAACCTTATCAAAAAAGACAAGGGGCTTTCAATTATCGATCGCAAAACATCGTTCTACAAAATGAGACTGTGGTAATTCCGGGTTTTCCCGATTTGTCTCTGGATTTGTCTTTGGTCTTTCCAGCCTAAGCTGAATTGAGGCTCTAAGTTAATTTATAGCAACCGCCAAGGCTGTTAAGGCGACTGCTATAAAATACTCTCACGATTTTATGTATTTTTTTTATACATTTATAGACATACCTAAGTAATTTATATTTATTAAATATTATATTATACACAATACTGATAAAATACTGAATGAAGATCGACTTTTTAACTAAAAATCCCTAACTATCTAATATTTCTCAACATTTTTATGAGATTTAGATGAATCTGGTTGCACAAATATGAGAAATTCGTTATGTTAAGTTTTGTGTAAGCATTAAGGCAGTCTCAACTAGATCCTAGGATAGCTTTCATCATAAAGACTGTATAAACAGTATTTAATGTATTCTTAACGAACAGCCCTGAAAATTAATTTTCAGGTCAATTGTTAATGAAATCTTAAATAATCAATTTGTTCAGTTAACACCTAGAAAGCTTGCCAGAAAAGGGATTGATAATTTTGAGGGTAGCCCGGATACTTACAGTTACTTACCAGCCGGAAATTGCAACAATTTTATGGGTGACATTCAAGCTACGTTTACATCTACCGATCGCGCTTTTCATATTGAAGGGTACGAAAAAATTGACTTCAGCTTACTCTATGTAGATGGTGCTTTCAAACTTGAAAATCCAGAAATTGCCGATAGCTACCGCCAATTTGGCCGCTGTTTAATGGTTGTAGACGAAACAGTGTATGGTCTGTATGGCAAGCAGATGCAGGCTTATTTCAAATATCACGAGATAGATTTAACCGTCTTTCCAGTGAGTATCAAGGAACCCGATAAGACCTTAACAACTTTTGAAAGCATCATAGATGCCTTCGTTGATTTCGGACTGGTGCGGAAAGAACCTGTGTTGGTAGTTGGTGGTGGATTGACTACTGACGTAGCTGGTTTTGCCTGCTCCTCCTATCGCCGTCGGACTAACTATATTCGTGTACCAACAAGTCTAATTGGGCTGATTGATGCCAGTGTGGCGATCAAGGTAGCCGTGAACCACGGTAAACTGAAAAACCGCCTCGGTGCTTACCACGCTTCAAAGAAAGTAATTTTAGACTTCTCTTTCCTGAAAACTCTGCCGATCGACCAAATACGCAACGGCATGGCAGAGTTAATTAAGATCGCCGTAGTAGGTAACAAAGAAATCTTTGAGTTGCTGGAAAACTACGGTGAAGCATTGCTGCATAGCCATTTTGGGTATCTAGACGGCACATCTGAACTGCGCGAAGTAGCACATCGCTTAACCTACAACGCCATTGAGTCAATGCTGGCATTAGAAGTACCAAACCTACACGAGCTAGACTTGGATCGAGTGATTGCTTATGGTCACACCTGGAGTCCGACGCTGGAACTAACACCGGAAATTCCGATGTTCCACGGCCATAGTGTCGCTATCGATATGGCTTTTTCGGCGACGATTGCTCAACAGCGGGGCTACATTTCGATCGCCGATCGCGATCGCATCTTAGGATTAATGAGTCGCCTAGGACTAGCAATTGATAGCCCTTATCTCACCTCAGAACTGCTCTGGAAGGCTACAACATCGATCGCCCGTACCCGTGACGGTCTCCAACGTGCGGCAGCTCCATGCCCCATTGGTGACTGCTTTTTCATGAACGATTTGACTCGAACCGAGTTGGATGAAGCCCTAGCGGTGCATCAAAAAATCTGTCATAGCTATCCACGCAATGGTGATGGCGAGAATATGTACGTGGTATTGGACAAAGTTGGGACTCTTTCCACAGCCGGGGTATAAAGATGAGACCTGTTACCCCAGTCGGGATTTTAGCCTCTTTACTGGAAAGTCTTGTCCAGCAGGTAGAGTCTCAAGATGGGATCGATCGAGCTTTCAAGGCAGAATTGCAACAAGCCTACGAATTAGCAAATGGTCTCGATCCCTACCTGAACCTTTGCACCACAGCGGAATCTGCGGATTTAGCCACCTTAGTAAAACGCACCCAATCAGAAGATTGGAGTCAGCGATTCTCCGACGGCGAGACAGTGCGCCACTTGGAACAGGAAATGCTCTCCGGCCATGTGGAGGGGCAAATGCTGAAATTTCTCGTCCATCTCACCAAAGCACAGCGCGTACTGGAAATCGGGATGTTTACTGGTTACTCAGCACTAGCGATGGCTGAAGCCCTTCCTGTTGATGGAGAAGTAGTAGCCTGCGAAGTAGATACTTACGTCGCACAATTTGCCCAAAAGTGTTTCAACGAATCGACTGCTGGCCACAAAATCTCAGTGAAGGTAGCACCGGCTTTAGAAACCATGAAACAACTGGCTGATGCTGGAGAAGTGTTCGATTTAGTGTTTATCGATGCTGACAAAGGTGGATACACTGACTATCTCGATTTACTACTCACGACTGGTTTGTTGGCTCCCAATGGCTTGATTTGTGCTGACAATACTCTGATGCAGGGACAGCCCTATTTGTCTGGTACTACTAATGCTAACGGAATTGCGATCGGCAAATTCAATCAGTCTCTGGTTGATGATCCGCGCGTAGAGCAGGTGTTAGTGCCATTGAGAGATGGGATTACCTTGATTCGGCGCGTTTAGCAATATTAATTAGGAGACGGCACCGTGCCCGTTGGTGTCAACTTAAGGTCAAACCCATAGTCCGGCGGGGGTTTAAACCCCCGCCTCAAAGCTAAAGTCCTCTAAAAGAGGACTGAAGAGAAGAATTTTCAACTAATTAGTCCTCTTTGAGAGGACTTTAGCTATTAGACAGGGGTTTCAACCCCTGGCGGACTCCGGGCCCACAGACGAACTTGGCGGGCTGACAGTTTAAGTTGACACTCCTTGGACACGGTGCGGTGTCCCTACCCCAAAATCATCAGGTAGTTGCCCCAATCTGAAACTGCATTTACTGCTTATGCTATAGTTAAGTAGAAATCTTTGTAATTACCAATTGCTAAGATAATGCAAGCTAAAGAAATATCAATTTCCCTATCACAATCACTACTACAGTTCATTGAAAGCTACAAAATTGCCAAAGGATGCAAATCGCCATCCAAAGTAATTGAATTAGCTTTGGAATTGTTGCGGAATCAAGAACTAGAATCTGCTTACCGACAAGCATCTAGCGAAGTAGACTCCGTTTGGGATTTAACAGTTGCCGATGGATTAACAGATGAAACGTGGTGAAATTTACTATGCGAATCTCAGTCCTACAGTCGGTTCTGAGATAGACAAAAGCCGTCCCGTATTGGTGGTAAGCAATGATGCTAATAACCGTGCCGCCAATACAGTTACAATTCTACCAATTACCTCGAATATAACCCGTGTCTACCCTTTCGAGGTATTGCTAAATCCAGAGGATAGCGGTTTATCCAAATCTTCTAAAGTGCAAGTACAGCAAATACGGACAATTTCTAAACAGCGAATTACCAGCGATGCAGTCGGGAGTTTAAATGAGGAAATTATGCAGTTTGTAAATATTGCTCTAAAACTGCATTTAGATGTCGATTAACATAGAGAATTAATTCGTCAGAACCAGAGATTTACTGCCGGAAGGCTTCGCCCCTACGAGTATATTTGCAAAATCGGGACGCTCCCGTTAGTACGTCATACCAGAAAGTTAATTATGAAAACAATTTCAGTTGCAGCGATGCCATCTGAACAGGAAAAAAATGCGGGGAATCGGCGCTTCCAAACAGCACTTAAAACAATAGCAACTCTGACTTTGTTGCTATTAGTAATGCCCCTGAATCTCGCCTTGACAATCGTAGCCTTGCTCAGAGCCATCATCATCAAACCGTTCCAGTCTCCACCGACTACAGCTAATCCCCAAACAATTTTGATAAGTGGGGGCAAGATGACTAAGGCATTACAGCTAGCGAGATCTTTCCACAAAGCCGGTCATCGAGTAATTTTGATAGAAACGGAGAAATACTGGCTGACTGGTCATCGTTACTCTTGGGCGATCGAGCGCTTTTACACAGTACCAAATCCCCAGACAAAAGAATACTCCCAAGCACTCTTAAAAATTGTTCAACAAGAGGGAGTTAATGTTTATGTTCCCGTGTGCAGTCCCGTCGCCAGTTACTACGATGCCGAAGTCCAAAGGGTGCTTTCTCCCCACTGTACGGTAATGCACGTCGATGTGGAAACCCTTCAAAGATTGGATGATAAATATACATTTGCCGCCACTGCGGAAGCCTTGGGGCTGCGAGTCCCGAAGTCCTATTGCATTACCCATCCCCAGCAAGTAATTGATTTTGATTTTAGTCATGCACAGCGCCCGTACATTATCAAAAGTATTCCCTACGATTCTATCCGCAGATTAAACTTAACTAAATTACCCTGCCAAACCCCATCAGAGACTGCCGCTTTTGTCAACTCTTTACCAATTTCTGAGAGTAAACCTTGGATTATGCAAGAATATATTCCGGGACAAGAGTTCTGCACTCACAGTACAATCCGTGATGGTCATGTTCAGTTGCATTGTTGCTGTGAATCATCCGCATTTCAGGTAAACTACGAAAATGTCGATCGCCCGGACATCGAAAATTGGATTCGTCAGTTTGCCAAAAGCCTCAATTTGACTGGACAAGTTTCCTTTGATTTCATTCAGGCGGCGGATGATGGACAGATTTATGCGATCGAATGTAATCCCCGCACCCATTCAGCCATCACGATGTTTTACAACCATCCCGATGTAGCTAAGGCTTATTTAGAACACGATGCTCTACCTGAGACTGTGCAGCCCTTGGCATCAAGTCGCCCGACTTACTGGATTTACCATGAAATTTGGCGATTGGTGACTAATTTGTCGTCGCCAAAGCTAGTTTCTGAGCGGTTACAAATTATCACCCAAGGTAAAGATGCCATCTTCGATTGGAACGATCCATTACCATTTTTGATGGTGCATCATTGGCAAATTCCATTATTGCTATGGGGAAATTTGCAGAAGCCGAAAGAGTGGATTCGGATTGATTTTAATATTGGTAAACTTGTGGAAATAGGGGGAGATTGAGTATGTCAGTATTACGGGTTTTGCATTTAGTCGGATCGGCTGTCAGTGATTTTTACTGTAATTTGTCGCGCCTTTATGCCCAAGATTGTTTGGAAAATACGGCTAATTCAGCACTGTATGAATTTCATATTGCCTATGTTTCTCCCGATCGCCAATGGCGTTTTCCTACCTCTCTGGATCTAAGTGCGATCGAGGCTGCTAGTCCCATGTCTTTAGCGGGCGCTGTGCAGGTGCTGACCGACCTCCAAATTGACATAATGATCCCCCAGATGTTTTGTATCCCAGGCATGACTCAATACCGCAGCTTGTTCGATTTGCTGAGTATTCCTTATGTGGGTAATCCCGCAGAGTTGATGGCGCTGGTGGCTGATAAAGCGAAGGCTAAAGCAGTGGTAGCAGCCGCTGGGGTAAGTGTACCATTGGGAGAAATTGTCCGTGGGGGCGATCGAACTTTGATTGATTTCCCGATCGTACTTAAGCCAGTCAATAGTGATAATTCCATTGGAGTGGCTTTCGTGAAAAATGCTGCTGACTATGATGCAGCTTTGCAGACAGCATTAACTCATTCAGATGAAGTGCTAGTAGAAAAATTCATTGAATTGGGTAGAGAAGTTCGCTGTGGAATTATCGTCAAAGCTGGCGAGTTAGTCTGTTTACCACTAGAAGAATATGCTCTCGATCCTGATACAATGCCAATTCGTAGTTATGCCGATAAACTGAAACAAAATGATGATGGAAGCTTGGGTTATGCCGCTAAAGATAGTACCAAATCGTGGATAGTTGACATCAGCGATCCGGTAACTGAGAGAGTTTGGGATATGGCCAGAAAGTGTCACATCGCTTTGGGATGTCGCGATTATAGTCTATTTGATTTTCGGATAGATCCGCAGGGAAAACCTTGGTTCTTGGAAGCGGGGCTATACTGTTCTTTTGCTCAGAAAAGTGTGCTTTCTGCGATGACGAAAGCATCAGGAACTTCTCTGGATACTTTTTTTGAAAGTATGTTGCAAAATGCCTTATGTGAAATCCCAAATAACTAAGTTATTTCAATTCCGGTTGCACTCCTTATGATATAGAGGAGACGGCAATGCCCATTGGTGTCAACTTAAGGTAGAACCAATAGCCCGACAGGGGTTGAAACCCCTGTCTCAAAGCGCAAGTCCTCTCAAAGAGGACTGATGATGATGAGTTCTTGAGTCCTCTTTTAGAGGACTTTAGCTATTAGACAGGGGTTTAAACCCCGGTTGGACTCGTGAGGGGCAGACAAAAGGACTTGGCGGGCTGACAGCTTAAGTTGACACCAATGGGCTCTTGGAGTGTCCCTACAGTATTATTGTGGGTAGGGACACGGCATTGCCGTCTCCTAATTTCTTGAGGTCGATCGGCGCGATCGGTATTTTGATATTGTGGGCAGTATAACATAGCAAACTTCACTTCCTATGTCAAGTCTTTTCCGTATTTTACGGAAAAGACTTGTGTCATCTTCTAGCTTTTCGCATACTAATCGCCAGACAGAGGAAACCACAACATGATCCAAACCATATCGAAAACAATCACGTTTGATGAGTTCGTTGCCTGGTATCCAGAGAACTCTGTCCATAAGTACGAACTACACAATGGAGTAATTGTTGAAATGCCTTTAGGAACTGGCCGCCATTGCCGCGTTATAGCTTTAACCAGGGACGAAATCATCGCAGAAATCAGGCGACTGAAATTGCCTTGCTTTATCCCCGCCCACTACCTGCTCAAACCCATCCGCAACGAGGCGGGCTACCTGCCAGACGTAGTTGTCCTAGACGAAGCAGCTCTCGCAAAAGAACCGCGCTGGGATAGGGAAACCATCATCGCGATGGGGTCTTCAGTACGGCTGGCTGTAGAGGTCGTCAGCACAAACTGGCGGGACGATTACCATCTCAAATTCGCCGACTACGAAGAAATGGGCATCCCCGAATACTGGATTGCGGACTACCTCGGTTTGGGCGGCCGCAAGTTCATCGGTACTCCCAAACAACCCACACTATCGGTTTGCCAGTTGGTTGACGGCGAGTATCAGGTAAAACAGTTTAAGGGCGATGAAACAGTTGAGTCGCTGGCTTTCCCAGAGTTGAGGTTGACGGCCGAGGTGATTTTTCAAGCCGGTCTGCCTGCAACCGAGCCGAGCTAGAAGGACTGGGGGGCGATCAGGTATTAAAAGGATATCAAATCGGGTACAAAAGAACACCAATTTTTTGATAAATCCCCGTTTTGTATCAAGTGCTGTTTTGTCGGGACGGGCGATCGTAGTCTGATCAGCTACAGTCCAATTTGTCAATTGTACTCTGTACATTGTGTCATCTTTTAGATTTCCGTATACTAATCACCAGACAGAGGAAACCGCAATATGATCCAAACCATATCCAAAACAATCACGTTTGATGAGTTCGTTGCTTGGTATCCAGAGAACTCTGTCCATAAGTACGAATTACACAATGGAGTAATTGTTGAAATGCCTTTAGGAACCGGCGACCATTCGGATGTTAGGGGTTTTCTTTCCAGTGAAATCAATTTTGAAATCAGGCGACTGCAATTGCCTTACTCAATCCCTGGTGACTGCTTACTCAAGCTTTCCCGTGACGAGGCAGGTTATCAGCCAGACGTAATTGTCCTAGACAGAACCGCACTTGCAAACGAACCACGCTGGAAAAAAGAATCTGTCATCACGATGGGGTCTTCGGTGCGACTGGCTGTAGAAGTCGTCAGCACGAACTGGCAAGATGATTACCTGGTTAAAGTAGCTGATTATGAAAGATTAAGTATCCCGGAATATTGGGTTGTGGATTATGCTGCTTTGGGCGGCAGACGCTTCATTGGCAATCCGAAACAACCTACTATCTCGGTTTACCAGTTGGTTGACGGGGAATATCAAATCAGCCAGTTTCGGGGAGATGACACAGTTGAGTCGCTGGCATTCCCAGAGTTGAAATTAACGGCAGAACAGATTTTTCTTGCTGGTTTGCCGAACTAACCAAAGCTGTTATTCCTAGACTTTCTGGTGTGATATAATCTGAAAAAGTGCGATCGAGATTTATAAAAATTTATACCGTTTATACCGTGCCGTAATGACTACGCCGCCGAATCCGCCACCGACTCCGGTGACTCCGCCGACTTCGACACCATCCCAATCGAGTCCAACTCCTGTAGTGCCATCTCCTCCAGTAAGTACGAAATTGGGTACATTCACGCAAAAGTTAGTGATGAATGTTTTAGAATTTGTCGATCAGGTTTTATATGGGTTAATGGGCCCGCTTGGGAGGACGGTTTTTGGGTCAATTCAGGATGCGATCGCGATCGGTATTCTTTTAAAGCTTCCCGGTTTAATCGGTGAAATTATTATCGGTAAAGATTTTTCAAGTTTCGATATTTGTCTGAAAGAAAGCCCTTGGGGTGTATCCCGTTATGCTTGTTTCATTATTGTAGCTTCTGATTTTCTGTTGTGGATAGTTCTCGCAGGTCGAATTATTGGTCGATTTTGGGCAGATTTAAAAGATTTGAAAAATAATCCCTAGGAGATATTTGATATGACTTTAGTCAACCGCAAACAAATTAGTCTTTATGAAGAAGCTGAAGCTGGCTTAAATTCTTTAGTCAAGCAAACGGCTCAAGTTGGTACGGGTTGGTTGGGGATGCTGTTGCTGACAGGGGGCAGTCCGCCAGCTTTGACAGTAGGGTTAAGTGTAGTTGGGGGAATTGCGTTTGTTGCTTGGAGTGAAGAGAAGCGACTGACTAAATTTTATGCGAGGCAGACTCAGCTAATACATGATTCTGTCATTGCGAGTGAAACGAAGCAATCGCAACCTCTTAAATCTAGTGAGTCTGAATCGCTTAATAACATTAAGCAAATTATTGAAGCAGATACAGATAATTTATCTGAATTGATAAAACAGGCTGGCCTAAATCCCGATGAAGATTTAGCAGGAGCTGATTTAAGTAGTGTTAAAGGAGTTGGCTGCAAATTAAGTAGATTCAATCTCAGTCGCGCTGACTTAGATAATGCCAATTTGAGTCGTGCCGATCTAAGTTTTGCTAACTTAAACAATGCTAAACTAACAAACGTAAAACTTTGTCGCGCTGACTTAAGTGGTGCTGACTTGAGAAATGCTTTACTGATGGATGCCGACTTGAGTTTTGCAGACTTAAGTGATGCCGACTTGAGAGGTACCAATTTAAGCAATGCCAATTTAAGCAATGCCAATTTAAGCAATGCTAATTTGCACAATGCTAATTTAACATCGACCAATCTGAGCGCCGCCAATTTGAGCGATGCTAACTTGAGCAGTGCCAACTTGAGTGATGCCGATTTGAGTGGTGCTAACTTAATTAGTGCCTACCTGATAGCTACCGACTTGAGAGTTGCTAACTTAAGCGATGCCGATTTGAGA
Source organism: Microcoleus sp. CAWBG640 (assembly GCF_020883015.1). Lineage (NCBI taxonomy): Bacteria > Bacillati > Cyanobacteriota > Cyanophyceae > Oscillatoriales > Microcoleaceae > Microcoleus > Microcoleus sp. CAWBG640. Next base: position 7,594 of record NZ_JAHRFC010000006.1, on the reverse strand, counting down.
AGTGCCAGATTGAGCGGTGCCGACTTGAGCGGTGCCGACTTGAGCAGTGCCGACTTGAGCAGTGCCGACTTGAGAGTTGCCAAGTTAATCAGTGTCAACTTAATCAGTGCCGACTTGAGCAGTGCCAACTTGAGCAGTGCCAACTTGAGCGGTGCCGACTTGAGCAGTGCCGACTTGAGCAGTGCCAACTTGAGCGGTGCTAACTTGAGCAATGTCAACTTAATCAGTGCCAACTTGAGCGGTGCCAACTTGAGTGGTGCCAACTTGAGCAATGCCGACTTGAGAGTTGCCAACTTGAGCAATGCCGACTTGAGTAATGCCAATCTGAGCACTGCCAAAGTAGAAAGTTCTCGATTTCGTAACAATGCCGGACTATCTGAAGATGCAAAGTATGAACTACAAAAACGAGGTGCAATCTTCCCGCAAGATTTCCCGCAAGACGAACGGATAGAATTACTGGTGTAAAGTTTTTATTTAGACGGCAAAACATCGGTCAACTTAAAAGTTGCCGTCATCTGTATGGAGTCGGTTAATCAAAACGTGTCTTCAATAAAAGCTATAATAGTTGAGTAACGTTGGGGTAAATAAAAAACTAACATGAATCAAACTTCTACAGTTACGATCGCCAATATATCTTATAAAATCCTCGCAGAACTCTCTGCAAGCTCTGGAAAATCAATCCAAGCAGTTCTCGAACAAGCCATCGAACAATACCGAAGACAACAGTTTCTAGAAGCAGCAAACCAAGCTTATATTACTCTACGCAATAACTCCGAAGCTTGGCAAACCATTTCTTAGTCCGCAGAGGCGGACTTTGTTTGTCTAGTAGCGGTTTCAACCGCCGAATCACTTACGCGCGGGTGGTCAGAAACCGGGTTTTTTCGCGTTTCTGTCGCTCTAACGAAGTATTCTCGTAAAAACCCGGTTTCTCTGGTTTTGATGCGTAATTCCCCGATCGCATCCACCGACACCTTGCAATTTTTCAAATTGTGTGATATCATAAAATGTTCTCGAAAATAGCGCAACAGCAAATATTACTGCATGGCAACGAAGCCAACGATCGCATTTACCCACCTCGGCTGCGAAAAAAATCGCATTGATACCGAACACATGATTGGCTTGCTGGCTCAAGCAGGCTATGAAGTCGATTCTAATGAAGAATTAGCCGATTACGTCGTCGTCAATACTTGCAGTTTTATCCAAGCTGCGCGAGAAGAATCAGTCCGCACCCTGGTAGAATTAGCCGAAGCTAATAAAAAAGTAGTCATCACTGGCTGCATGGCACAGCATTTTCAGCAGCAATTGCTGGATGAATTGCCCGAAGCTGTCGCAATTGTCGGCACTGGCGACTATCATAAAATTGTCGATGTAATGCAAAGGGTCGAAAAGGGCGATCGAGTTTCCCTCGTCTCTAGTGAACCAACTTACATCGCCGACGAAACTACTCCCCGCTATCGCACAACATCCGAAGGTGTCGCTTATCTGCGAATAGCCGAAGGCTGTGACTACCGTTGCGCTTTTTGCATTATCCCCCACTTGCGCGGAAATCAACGATCGCGCACCATAGAATCTATTGTCGCCGAAGCTAAGCAATTAGCCTCGGAAGGGGTAAAGGAAATTATCCTAATTTCTCAAATTACCACCAACTACGGCAAAGATATCTACGGCGAACCCAAGCTAGCTGAACTACTTCGGGCTTTGGGTAAAGTAGATGTACCTTGGATTCGGATGCACTACGCCTATCCTACAGGTTTGACTCCGCAAGTTTTCGAAGCAATGCGAGAAACGCCAAACGTTCTGCCATACTTGGATTTACCCCTGCAACATTCCCATCCCGAAATTCTGCGGGCGATGAACCGGCCTTTTCAAGCTGGGATTAATGATGCTATAGTCGATCGGCTGAAAGCATCAATACCTGGTGCCGTGATGCGGACAACTTTTATAGTCGGCTTCCCCGGCGAAACAGACGAACACGCAGCACACTTGCTGGAATTTGTCAAGCGCCACGAATTCGATCACGTCGGAGTATTCACATTTTCCGCCGAAGAAGGAACGCCAGCCTACAGCTTGCCAAATCAACTTCCAGCAGAAAAAATGGAAATTTGGCGCAATTCGGTAATGGCGGCACAACAACCTATATCATTGAAGAAGAATCAAGAATCTGTCGGTCAGGTAGTCGATGTCCTGATAGAACAAGAACAACCAGAGACAGGTGAGTTGATTGGTAGATCCGCCCGGTTCTCCCCCGAAGTAGACGGACTCGTCTATGTAACAGGACCAGCGAGGCTCGGTTCAATGGTATCCGTGAAAATTACTGGTGCAGACGTCTACGACCTTTACGGTCAAGTCAGTAGTTAGTCTCTACAGAACAATCAGAAAGTTTTAACAAATTTAATGTTTTGTTTCTGAATGTAAAGAGCTATAATGTAGTAACAAGCCAGACATAAGCGGGATGATCCTAGATTGCTTCGCCGTCGGTCCCACACCACAACGGTATGCCGAAGAAGTGTAGAGCTGATAGGCGGTGACGGTCGCTACATCCCTTACTTAATCCCGTAGACGAAAGATTGCGGGATAGCGCCTGAACCAATAAACGTGGTTACTATTATTTAGTGAAGTGGGGCTAGTCATAATCCTCACTATAAAAAGCCCAAGAGGGAAAACTGGCGAGTACCTCAAAGGAAGTTCAATATGCTTTTCAAGGCTGTTGGAAGCTTACAACAAACCGCTGGCGGTTTTTGTAGGTCATGTCACAAAATCAAAGACGGCTGTCGAATTGGTAAATTAGTCACCATCGACGGAGCTGCCCTATACTCGATTGCTATTTAAAAAGGTGCGCGCAGGCGCAGCACCATACAGAACTCTTATGAGTTCCTGCCCTAGAGCAGAAATCCGCATCCGAGTTGGGCGACTTAGAAGGCTAAGACTCGTTATTAGGAGCATTAATGAATTTATTGTTTGAAGGCTTGGGTCTTTCGGAAGAACTCGTTCTCCATCTGGAAACACTAGGCTTTACAGAACCTACTCCCATCCAAGTACAAGCAATTCCGCACTTGCTAGCAGGTCGCGACGTTGTGGGTCAAGCCCAAACTGGAACGGGCAAAACGGCAGCATTCTCGTTGCCCATCTTGGAGCGGATTGATTTAGATGTAACTGCGGTGCAAGCACTGGTGCTGACACCAACTCGCGAATTGGCGATGCAAGTAACTGAAGCCATCCGCGATTTGAGCGGTATTAGTAGTGATGGTCCGGTGAAAGTAGGTCGCTCTCTACAAGTTTTGACGGTGTACGGTGGTCAGTCGATCGATCGCCAAATGCAGCGCTTGAAGCGTGGCGTTCACGTTGTGGTCGGTACACCCGGACGTATCTTGGATATGTTGAGCCGGGGAAGCCTGAAACTCGACAGAGTGAAATGGTTGGTTTTGGATGAAGCTGACGAAATGCTAAGCATGGGCTTTATTCAAGATGTGGAAAAAATCTTGGATGCAGCACCAAAAGAACGTCAAACGGCATTTTTCTCGGCGACAATGGAACCTTCCATTCGCAAATTGGTGGCACGGCATTTGTGCAATCCAGTTAACGTCACCGTAGAACAACCAAAAGCAACGCCGAAGCGCATTGGTCAAGGCGTCTACATGATTCCCCGCGGCTGGTCGAAGGCAAGAGCTTTGCAGCCTATTCTAGAAATGGAAGACCCGGAATCGGCGCTGATTTTTGTGCGGACTCGGCAGTCGGCGGCGGAACTCACCAGCCAACTGCAAGCAGCAGGCCACAGCGTTGATGAATATCACGGTAATTTGAACCAAGCACAGCGGGAACGTTTGCTGTCGCGGTTCCGCCAATGTCAGGTGCGCTGGGTAGTGGCGACTGATATTGCAGCCCGCGGTTTGGATGTGGATCACTTGACTCACGTAATTAACTACGATTTACCCGACAGCGTGGAAAGCTACGTTCACCGGATCGGCCGCACGGGCAGGGCCGGTCGGGAAGGAACCGCAATTACGCTGATCCAACCAGTAGACCGCCGGAAACTGCGCTTGATCGAACGTCACGTTCGCCAAAGTTTGACGGTGCGAAATATTCCGACGCGGGCGCAAATAGAAGCGCGGCAGTTGGAAAAGATGCAGTCTAAGGTTCGCGAAGCCTTGGCTGGGGAACGGATGGCATCTTTCTTGCCTCTGGTGTCTCAGTTGTCTGAGGAGTATGACTCCCACGCGATCGCCGCTGCTGCTTTGCAAATGGCTTTCGATCAAAGCCGTCCAGCTTGGATGGGTGCGGATTACGCTCAACAAGAAGATCCCCCGATCGCCGAAAATGGTGTGAAGCCGATCTTGATCAAGAAGCGGCCTAAGAATGGTACGGGACCAAGTAACACTGCGTCACCGAGCCTTTCAGGAGCGTCAGGTTCTCCGGTTCCACAAAACTACTAATTTGTAGGTAATTTGTAGGGTGCGCTGCGCGCGCCTTACTTTAAATTTTGGTAGAGATGCGATCGTCGATCGCATCTCTACTTTGTTTCAAGGGTGTGATATCGTTTCAGGTTGTATCGGAATGATTTAACCGCGAAGGTGCTCATGACGCGAAGGAAGAGAAGAGAGAGATTAATAATAGCGAAATTCTGGCTTTTGAGAAAGGAATTCAGCAAGCTTTAAAACGACTAGGTAAGTAAAGATGCAAGTTAGCGATCGGACAATTTCTGTAACTAATTCTACGCTGAAAACGTTAATTGATGAATT
>NZ_JAHRFC010000006.1:0-2758 GCF_020883015.1 Microcoleus sp. CAWBG640 | reverse complement strand
AGCGAAATTCTGGCTTTTGAGAAAGGAATTCAGCAAGCTTTAAAACGACTAGGTAAGTAAAGATGCAAGTTAGCGATCGGACAATTTCTGTAACTAATTCTACGCTGAAAACGTTAATTGATGAATTGGGTACTGAGTGTCAAAATGTGATTACTTTAATCCATCAGCTTCAGTTACCTGATTTGAGCGATCGACAAAAAGCTGAAATTCTAGCAGAGTTCATAAGTGTTGCAATTCATCTTAACGTTCACTGCGGAGAGGATTTTCAGACGCTTGTTGCTGAGGAAATGGAAAAGTTGTCGGATGTTGACGAAGAAGATTCCTAGCAAACAAACCGGGTTTTTACCTAATCTGGCGGCTGTAAGGAAGTATTTTCCCAAACAACCCGGTTTCTGAGTCCCCATGCGTCCAAGACTGAATATGCTATATTGAAGCCGGGATAGCGAAAAAGTTACAAGCTATAGTTTGGGTTTTATATACCCGACTGGTGCGCCTACCTTTGGTTGGAGCGTATACCGCTAGGTACTTTTAACTATATTGTTTGATTAGCTCAGTTGGTAGAGCGATCGGCTTTCCGAAGTGTCACAGGTTCGAGTCCTGTATCAGCCCCACAAAGTTAGCTCAATTGGTAGAGCGAATTGACTAATAATCAATTTGTAACAGGTTCAAATCCTGTACTTTAAAAAACCCTGGCCCTGGGTACGGGCACTTTGTTAAGGACAAAGCAGCTTAATCGTTTGTGTGTATTACTCTGTAATGCAAGTGTTTGTTAGCAGCCAAGAAGCTAGTGCAACTGTATCTCTCCCTGATTTGAGTGTGTTCCTTCGCGTTGCTTGCATTTGGTTTTCCTGCGGGGATGCTGGATTGGTGGGGCGATCGGCGTATTTGAGCATTACTATTTTTTTCGAGATTACCGAAAGGCGATTTAGCAGAAGTAGTGACAATCTTAATCCAGTCTAGGAGGTGCTTTTGCCCGCATCTGAACTGTAAACACTTGTACTTGCAGAGTTAAAAAAAATATTGTAGTATAAGTATTACAGCTAAATTCCAAAAGGCGATCGATGTTTAAATTAAATCTGCCTCGCTGGTTTCGCTTGCCCAAATTATCTATTAAAATTTCTATGTGGAAAACCTTTTATATCCAACCTAACCAAATCGGAATTTTATATCACCGCAGCGACTTTAAGAAAATTTTGCTTCCCGGTACATACACTTATTTCGGTAGCCATTGGAACATAAAAAGCTACGATCTCAATCAGCCAGAAGCTAAGATTGACAACTTAGAACTGTTGCTAAGAAACCACGGAACAGAATTACAAGAACATCTTTCGATTGTCAGAACCGCATTCAATCAAACAGCTTTAGTTCGTTTGGGTCAAAATTGGCTCAGTATTTTACCGAATCAATTGCGGGCATTTTGGCGCGGTTTTATTGAAGTAGAATCTCATGTTTTCAATTTAGACGAGAGTTTGGAATTGCCTGGTGAGTTTGTGCAAAAAGTGCGATCGCTCACTTTGCAAGGACTGAAAAACTTCCAAGTCTCTGAGTATGAACTAGGTTTGCTGTACGTGCAGAATAATTTTGTACGCCCTCTAGAATCAGGAGAATACACTTTTTGGTCTGTGGATCGAAATGTGGCAGTTAAAACTCTGGATCGAAATATTCCTAATCCTGAATTTCCCCAAGCAAATGTCCTAATTGAAAAACATCCCGATTTTGTAGCAGCCTACTGCGAACTCGTGCAATTACTGGGTCATCAAATTGCGATCGTGCGCGATCGAGGAAAAGTTATTGCTTTTTTGCCACCGACAAGCCGCCAGCTATTTTGGCAAGGTGTGGAAGTCGAAATCATTGACATCAATACTGATGTTAATTTAGACCTCCGTTTAATAGCTGAGTTGGTTGCTGGTTCCCCAGAAGCTCTATCAACCTGTGCCAAGTATTTGCATCTTTGTGAAGTTCCAGCACAGCACGTTGGACTATTGTATATAAACCAAGAGTTTCAATCGCAATTGCTACCAGGAATTCATGCTTGGTGGAAGTTTGGGCGCTCTTTTCAAACGGAAGTAATTGATTTGCGCTTACAAAATATTGAGGTATCTGGTCAAGATATCTTGTCAAAGGATAAAGTACCTTTGCGCTTGAATTTGACGGCTGGATACCGCATCCGAGATCCGCTGATGGCAAAAAATGGCTTGTCCGATATTACGGGATTTTTGTACAAGGAATTGCAGTTTGCTTTGCGCGGTGCGGTGGGGGAACAGACTCTGGATGGGTTGTTGGATAGCAAAGGTGCGATCGATCGCAGTATATCTGAATACATCCGCGCTAAAACCACAGATTATGGTATTGAAGTCGATTCTGTGGGTGTCAAAGATATTATTTTACCTGGTGAAATTAAGGCGATTTTGAGCAAGGTTGTGGAAGCGGAAAAATTGGCTCAAGCAAATGGAGTTAGGCGCAGGGAGGAGACTGCTGCTACTCGGAGTATGTTGAATACTGCGAAGGTGATGGAGGATAATCCTGTGGCTTTGCGTTTGAAGGAATTGGAGGTTTTGGAAAGGATTGCGGAGAAGATCGACCGGATTCAAGTTAATGGGGGCTTAGATAATATTTTGACGGATTTGATTCGGATGAATCGAGAGTGATAGCAGAAGGAAGAAGATCTAGTGAAGAAGGAACAAGTCACCCGCCCCACCCCCCTAGGGCGTGTTTTCAAACCCAAAGATCCCCCCCAGCCCCCCTTAAAAAGGGGGGG
>NZ_JAHRFC010000059.1:16629-30842 GCF_020883015.1 Microcoleus sp. CAWBG640 | reverse complement strand
GTCAACAAACTAATTACCATTTTGGCTTACTCGCGACTAACATGGTTGCTGTATTGCTGTCTACAGGTTTAGAGAAAAAATATCCCTGTCCGTATTCACATTGCAGTGCCCTGAGCAAATTAAGCTGTTCAATAGTTTCTATACCTTCAGCAATTACATTCATACCCAAATGACCGGCTAAAACTAAAATAGTCTGCACAATGGCTTCGTTTCCTTCATCTTCCGTCATCCGGTTCACAAAATCTCGATCGATCTTTAAAGCATCAGTGGGAAAAGTGTGCAGCCGACTCAAAGAAGAATAGCCAGTGCCGAAATCGTCAATATATAATTGAACCTCTAAACTTTTCAACTCCACGAGCACAGCCGCTGCTGATTCGGCATTCTCCATAATTACACTTTCAGTAATTTCCAACTTTAAAGTGCGAGGATTAAGCTGAGTTTCTGCCAAAATCTCGCGAATACGTTCGATTAAATCTAGCTGTTTAAATTGTTGGTTAGAAAGGTTGACGCTGACAGTTAGATGAGGATGCTCCGGGAATTGCTGATGCCATTGTTGCATCTGCCGGCAAGCCGATCGCATCATCCACCAACCAATAGGTATAATCAATTTGGTTTCCTCTGCTACCGACATAAAATCCGCAGGAGAGACTACTCCCCGCGGCGGGTGATGCCATCGCAGCAGCGCTTCAAAACCGCTGATCGTACCGCTAGTTAAACAAATAATCGGTTGGTAGTAAAGTTGAAACTCCTGGCGTTCTAAAGCGTGGCGCAGGTCATTTTCTAGTTGCAAAAGGGCGACGGCACGAGTGTGCATACTTAAGTCAAAAACCTCGTGACGAGCTTTACCCGATGCTTTAGCATGATACATAGCGGCATCTGCATCTCGCAGCAATTCTTCAGGCCGATCGTACAAAATTTGAAGCTGCTGGATAGGGGGAATGGCGGAGTCGGCAGCAAAGGCAGATAAACCAACTTCTATGTTGTTAATATCCCGATCGCCCGCGAGGGATTGTTCTGAATTTGCTGATGACTGCTGCGACAAACCGGAACAAACAATCCCAATACTGGCACTGCTAAACACCTGATATTCGTTGAGGTAAAAAGGCTCGGATAGTTGGGTTTGAACTCGATCGGCAATATAAATTGCATCCTCCCTGTCTTTGATATTTTGCAGCAAAATAGCGAATTCGTCGCCACCGAGACGCGCCACTGTATCTCCATGACGCAAACAAGTTTGCAGCCGCCCAGCGATCGCAATCAGCAATCGATCGCCGACTAAATGCCCTAAACTGTCATTGACAACCTTAAAACGGTCAAGGTCAATAAACAACACCGCAAACAAAAAATTAGGACGACATTTTGACAAGTCGATCGCCTCAGACAACCGATCCATAAATAAAGCTCGATTCGGCAAACCAGTCAAGGTGTCGTGCAAAGCGTCATGTACTAACTTTTCTTCGGTTATTTTGCGATCGGTGACATCTTCCACAGTGCCTTCATAGTAAAGCAAAATTCCCTCAGCATCGCGAACTGCCCTGGCATTCTCCGAAACCCAAATAGCCGTACCATCAGCGCGGTAAACTTCCGACTCAAACTCAGACACATAACCGTGTTTTTCGATTGCCGACAAAAACTCACCCCGGCGATCGGGTTCAACATATAGTTGGGTATCGATATTTTGTATTTGTATCATCAATTCTGCCGCCGACTCATAGCCATAAATCCTCGCCAAAGCTGGGTTTGCACTGAGGTAGCGCCCGTCTGGACTCGTCTGGAAAATCCCCTCGCTGGCATTTTCAAAGATGCTGCGATATTTTTCTTCCGCCCGTTGCAGTCCTTCTTCTGCTTGTTTGCGATCGGTAATATCAGTCAGAGTGCCAATGTAGCCGAGAACTTCCCCACTTTTAGCAATTTCCGGCACCGCTTGCGAAAATACCCAAGTTGTGCGATCGCCCTGGTAAAAGCGGTACTCTAACTTAAAAGGCAATCTCTCTCTCACCGCCTGATACCACTGCTTCAAAACCCGGTCATGGTCCTGTGGATGCAAAGCTTTAGTCCAACCAGAGCCCAGTGTCTCCGTCAGACTCAGCCCCGCCATCTCCAAAAATCGTTCATTGACGTACAAACACTCTCCAGAAGCATCGCCCCGAAAAATCCCCACCGGGAGAATTTTTTCCAAAGTGTAATACCGTAATTCACTTTCTAGTAGCGCATTAGCCGTTACTTTAGTCTCCGTGATATCAAACATTGCCCCTTGCAGGATCAGAGACTGGCTGGCTTCGTCGCGAACCACAATCGCCCGGTCTCGAAACCATAGCACTTTGCCGTTGCGGGCGATCGCCCGGTATTCTGAAACAATCGGCCCCTCCGAGGGGATATATTCTCCATCAGCGAATGTCTGTGTAACGCTTTCAGCCAGCACCCGATCGCGATCGTCCGGGTGAACCACTTTCAGCCACAAATTCGGGTCAGCCTTCCATTCAGCCACAGAATAGCCAAGCCAAGTCTCAATTTGCGGGCTAATATCAAGTTTGATGCTAGGGTTGTTGAGCGGAGAAATGTAGGTGACAGTAGGTGCTTGTTCCACAAGAGCACAGTATTTTGCTTCCACAGTGTAGAGTTGTGCTTGCAGTCGCTGCCGCTCTAATTCCGCCGTCGCCCGCGAGGCAAAGATTTTGAGAATTAATCTAAATTGAGCTACCTTTTCTGGGGAAAAGGGTCGATCGTCGAACAGACAAATAGTGCCTAGGGCTTCGCCGTAAGAGTTGACTAGGGAGACTCCCAGGAAACTCCGCGCCCCTCTAGCTAAAGGTCTACGGTCTTGAGGAAAGGTTTCTATAAGGCAGTCTGGACAGGAGTACATTCCCTGCTCGATCGTCAGTGATTCGGGAGTATTTGCCGTGTCGAACTCAAAGTTTGGCTGCCGTTGTCGATCGCTCCAAAAGCTGATAACTTGCAATTTAGGACTAGAACCATTGCGATCGTGAGACTTGAGCAATTGGGACAGGATGGCGCTGCGAACTGAGAGTGCGGACGCTAAGTGACGAACTAACGCCTCAAAAAATTCTTCTCCCGTCGCGCGATCGATACCTGCTAAAATTTTGCCCAGCAAATCTTCATCGAATTGAGAAGCACCACTAACTTGGGGATCGTTACAGGCCAGAGACTGAATTTCGTATTGAGAACCGTCCATAGTTATCAGCTTTATAGAAAGATATAGATGCCAGCGAACCTGCGCTGTTTTGTAAACAGTAATCCCGATCCAAAAAAGAAAACTTAGATGTTTACTGTACGACTACTACCACTCTCGCAGACACCGACTAAAAAAATAACTACATATCCTCACAGATGAGTAACATAGCAAGGTAGGATCGGAGCTAGAGCATCTTTAACAATTAACAAAAAAATATGAAAGCAATTGTTTTTGAAACTCCCGGAGCCCCGGAAGTGTTGAAACTGCAAGATATCCCAGCCCCCACTATACAAAAAGAAACCGAAGTTTTGGTAAGGCTCAGAGCCGCGGGAGTAAATCCGATCGACACTAAGTTGCGGGGGCGCGGCACTTTTTATCCCGATCGAACTCCTCACGTTTTGGGCTGTGACGGTGCTGGAGTTGTTGAAGCCGTAGGTTCTGGCGTACAAAGTTTTCAAGTTGGGGACGAAGTTTTCTTCTGCAACGGTGGCTTAGGCGGTCCGACAGGGACTTATACTGAGTTGGCAGTGATAGACGAGCAGTTTCTCGCCCTCAAGCCTGCTAGTTTAAGTTTTGTGCAGGCGGCGGCGTCACCGTTAGTCTTAATTACAGCATGGGAATCGCTGTACGATCGCGGACGCTTGCTAGCTGGTCAAAAAGTTTTGGTTCAAGCAGGTGCTGGCGGTGTCGGCCATGTCGCCATACAGTTAGCCAAATTACAGGGTGCGGATGTTTGCACTACCGTCAGTTCCCCAGAAAAAGCCGAATTTGTCCAACAATTAGGAGCAGATTCAGTTATTTTCTATAAAAAAGCCGATGTTGTCGATGAAATTTTGACTTGGACCCAAGGAGAAGGAGTCGATTTAGCCTTCGATACCGTTGGGGGAGAAACTTTTTACCAAACTATTCCGGCTGTAAAAATTTATGGAGATTTGGTGACAATTTTGGAACCAGACCCCGCTTTAGGCAATTTAAAAACCGCCCGAATGCGAAATCTGCGCATCAGTTTGGAATTAATGTTAACCCCAATGTTGCAAGGTTTGGTAGAAGAACAGCAACAGCAGGCTCGTATTTTGCAGCAATGTGCCCGTTTGTGCGATCGTAACTTACTAAAAATTCACGTCAGCCAAACATTCCCCCTAGAACAAGCCCAAGCCGCTCATCAATTGCTAGAAACAGGCTCCGTAACAGGTAAAATTGTGTTGCAGATTTCCTAAGTAAAAGGAAGCAAGTCCAACGACTGCGTTTACCGCCGTAGCGAAGTTGAAGGATACCAACCGCTTCAGGAAGAAGGCAACCCCCCTCACCCCCCAAGGGGGTCAGCAACAAGGTACATCTCCAATCTTCAATCCCAAATCCCCAATCCGAAATCGAATGGCTGACAAACCTTATTCCATCCTTTCCTGCGACGGTGGCGGCATCCGTGGCCTAGTTTCCGCCATTATTTTAGAAAAATTGGAACAAAAACTACGCCAAAAAGCTCCCGATAAAAAACTCAGAGATTATTTCGATTTGATGGCCGGTACTTCCGCAGGAAGCATGACAGTTTGTGCTGTAGCTAGAGGAATTGATGCTAGCCGCATCAAAAAAATGTACATCGAAAGAGGCATAGAAATATTCCCACCTTTCAAAAATGTCTTTAGTAGTTTTATCAACCGTCTTTCCGCAGGTTTTTCCACTCAGCCCATCTACGATGGTGTAGGTTTAAAACAAGTGCTTCAGGCATTTTTTGGACAAGGAGAAATCAATTTTGAAAAACTACCAAAACCAATAAAACCCGAAAATTTAGTGGGCAAACCCTTACTATTTCAAGAGTTGCCAAAACCAGTTTTAATTACCAGTTACGACATTTATAATCGCCAACCAGTTGTTTTCAAGAATACCAAAGTTGCCCACGAAAAAATCCCTGTTTGGGAAATTTGTCGCTCCTCTGCTGCCGTACCCATTGCCTTTCCCGCCCACATCATGAACAATCCCGACTTTCTCAAAAATTGGGAGGAAGAGGGCCATCAAATCCCCGTAGGCGGCAATATCAAAGGTATTCCTTTAATAGACGGCGGATTTGTCGCCAGTAACCCAGCATTATGTGCGATCGCAGAACGTTTGCGCTGGAATAGCAATCCCCCTGCTAATCCCAAATGGCGACAAAATCCTGCTAGCCCCTGGCGCGATACAGTCGATATCCAAGATATTTTAGTCACATCTTTAGGCACTGGTCAAAATCTCAAACAAATCGGCATTTCAGAATCGCAAACATGGGGTGCGGGAGAATGGATTAATCCCCTAGATGGTATCCCCATTATTGATGTTTTTGCCGATGGTTCCTCCGACGGCATCATTTATATCATCAATCAATTAATGAATGCCGAGCAATATGTTCGCTTTCAACCAATATTGTCAAAAAACTATTCTGCATTCAATGCGAATCAACAAATACTTTTGGAAATCCAGCAAGAAATTGAAAAATCATTTTTGACCAATAAGAAAGAAGATGAAAAACTGAATAAGTTAGCTGATATTCTGTTGTCCCGTTGACTGATAAGTAAATCCACCTAATTAAACGTAAGATACAGGTGGCTAAAAAGCTTGCTGTATGAGCATTCTTCACCTCGATCTTCTTCCTTCTTCACATCGATCTTCTTCCTTCCTTCTACTTATCAAATCCTGTATTCATCTCTCTGTGTTCTCTGCGGTTAAATAATATAAAATCCTGTCTTCATCGTCCTGTATTAAAACTCTCTCTTCTCTTGCTTCGCGTCCTACCCTACGGGAACGGCTTCGCCGAACGCGCCTTCGCGGTTAAATCATTCCGATACAACCGGAATTGATATAACTCCCCTGAAAATTCAAAAATAGACGTGATTTTGTATATATATTATACCTGGATACCCGACTTTGTGAAAAAGTTGGGTATCTAATAAAAAATGACGATTAAGTCGTATACTCGGCATTAATTTTTACATAATCGTAACTCAAATCACATCCCCAAGCTTTCGCAAAACCTCCGCCATTGCCCACACTAACCTGAATTAAAACCGTATCATTGGTCAAATATTCTCCCTCAGCCGCCGCTTTCATATAATTACTCGCGGCAGATTTATCGTAGGCTAAAGGTTGCCCATTTTCCATCATCAAAAAATCTCCCAATTGAATTCGCAAGTTCTCTTGTTCAAAAGGTACGCCCGCACGCCCAGCCGCCGCTGCAATTCTTCCCCAGTTTGGATCGCGTCCAAAAATTGCTGCTTTCACTAAAGAAGAACCAACTATGGTTTTGGCGATTTTACTAGCTGAAACTTCATCCGGCGCGCCACTAACTTGCACTTCTACTAAACAAGTTGCACCTTCACCGTCACGGGCGATCGCCTTGGCTAAATGCACGCAAACTTCTGTAAGCATCGCCTCTAATTTCTCCGCATCTGCACCCATTTCTGTAATTGCTGGTGTGCGAGATTGTCCGTTAGCCAAAGCAATTAGCGAATCGTTGGTGCTGGTGTCTCCGTCAACAGTAATTTGATTGAAACTTCTGTTAGCCGCGCGACTGAGCATTTCTTGCCACAAATGTGATGATACTGCTGCATCACAAGTTACAAATCCTAGCATTGTTGCCATATTTGGGTGAATCATTCCCGAACCTTTGCAAATGCCACCGATGCGTACCGGTCGATCGCCAAACATGGTTTCTAGAGCGATGGTTTTCGGCACTAAATCTGTTGTACAAATAGCCTTAGCGGCCGCATCGGAACCAGTGGAAGAAGCCTCGGCCACTAATTGCGGAATTGCCGCCCTCAGCGGTTCCATTTTAATCCGCTGCCCGATGACTCCTGTCGAGGCCAACAGAATTGATTCTGGGGGAATATTCAGCGCTTCTCCCAACAATTTCGCACTTTCGAGGGCATCGGCTAAACCTTGTTCTCCCGTTGCTGCATTGGCTTGTCCCGCATTGCACAAAATGGCTTTGGCGCTGGGTTTAGCTTGCAGTAACTGGCGGCAGTAGTCCACGCAAGCAGCCCGCACAGTCGATGTGGTGAAGACTCCCGCGGCGATCGCATCGACATCTGACAAAATTAAGCTTAAATCCGGCAAGCCAGAAGGCTTCAAACCCGCTGTAATTCCCGATGCTCGATATCCTTTCGGTGCTGTAACTCCGCCGTCAATTACTTTCCAGTCTGACATGATTCCCTCCCTAAAGCCTTCTATTCCATTGAGACCGGATTATATCAAGTATCTCAGCCCATTTATAAAATTAATCGCGACTTTTTCTTGAGAATTCAAACTCAAGAAGAAATCGCGATGATACTGTAAATGGCATTATTTGAAGGCTATGTTTGCGATCGACCTCTGTGCTGTGAGCTAGTATCTAAACCAATTTCAGCAGCCACGCGGCTTAGCAAAGATTGCTGACGATTCACAACTCGGTTTTGATGGCGCATCATCAGACTGCGGGCTTGTTCTTGGGTAGACATCACCATTTCTCCAAAGGTAGGTATTGACTTGGCCGACTGTTGGCAATTGAGCTTGCTTAGCTCATGGTGGCGTTGCTGCGATCGTAACTGGCTTGCAGGCTTGGCTGGGGCTTCCCTTGAATATGACCCCAGTAGTTAGGATCTTCCATACCCACTTCGGTGGCGCTACGGTTGAGCATCGATTGCTGGCGGTTTTTCACTAAGTGGTGATGGCGCATCATCAGGGAGCGAGCTTGATTTTCGGTAGACATATGCGGTTCCTCCGTCTTGCTTGACTAAAGTTGGGCTGGTCTTTCTTGTCCATATTTTCAATATAACAGATAATTCTGTATCTAAAGTTACTAAAGTGTAATTGTAATAAAACTTTACATACAACTGGCACTCCCAGGGATCGGACACTTTTTGGCTAATGCTGGCGATCGCCCTTCCATCTCCCCAGAGGCGATCGCATCAAAAATAGTAGAGGAAGCAAAAACTCAATTTCTGCCTCCTCTACTATTTTTGTATAATTTAGCAAAAGCCCCATGCCCCATGCCCCATGCCCCATGCCCCATGCCCCATGCCCCATGCCCCATTACCGATTACCTAGTAACCACCTAACTGACAAAGGCCATAGGTAAATCTCATGCTTGGAATCACACTCAGCAGTCGCTACAACATTATCCGTCACTTGGGAGGCGGCGGATTTGCTCAAACTTACCTAGCCGAAGATAGGCAATTACCAGGAAATCACCTCTGCGTCGTCAAGCAACTCAAACCCCAAACAACAGATCCCAACAGTCTACAAATAGCTAGACGTTTGTTTGATACCGAAGCACAAGTTTTGTACAAGTTGGGAAATCACGATCGCATTCCCCGGCTTTTCGCCTATTTTGAAGAAAATCAAGAATTTTATTTAGTTCAAGAATTTATAGAAGGTCATGATTTAAATCAAGAAATTATCCCCCCTTCTACCTCTGGGGGGGCTAGCAATTGCATGAAGGAAAATGAAGTCCTGGGCATCTTACAGGAAATTCTCGAAATTCTCGACTTTGTACACCAGCAAAATGTGATTCACCGCGATGTCAATCCCCGCAACATCCTCCGCAGAGATCGAGACGGAAAATTAGTTTTAATAGACTTCGGTGCAGTCAAAGAAATTACTACTAAAATCACCAATCCTCATGCCAAAAACAGCTTAAGCGTCAGCATTGGTACCCCCGGTTATATGCCTAGCGAACAAGCCCACGGCAACCCAAAACTCAGCAGTGATATATATGCAACAGGTACGATCGCCATTCAATGCCTCACAGGCATAATTCCCCACCAATTACCAAAAGATCCAGATACAGAGGAAATTATTTGGCAGGACAAAGCATCAGTCACTCCAGAATTTGCTAAAGTTTTAGATAAAATGGTGCGCTACGATTTTCGCCAGCGTTATGCTAGTGCCGGCGAAGCCTTGGAAGCTATTAAAGAATTAAAAACAGCAACCAGCGGTACTGTGCCTTTATTGTCTCCTATCGTGACTCCCAAAGGCCCAGTCAAATCTCGTAAAAAACTGTATTTAAAAATATTGTCGATCGCCAGTTTAATTAGCCTCACTATTCTAGCCTCCACTTATGCTGTCAACACCCTGAATGCAGCTAACGCCACAGACTTACACAAACGAGGCAATACTCTTTACAATTTAAACCGATTTCCCGAAGCTCTGGAAGCTTACGATCGCGCCCTTAATCTAAAACCAGACTACGCCGAAGTTTGGCAAGAAAAAGCCAAAACTTTGTCCGAACTGAAACAATACCGAGCATCCCAGTCAGCCTATGACAAAGCAATAGAATTAAATCCAGAATATCTAGAAGCTTGGACAGGACGCGGTTATGTTTTGGACAAATTGCAACAGCATCAAGAGGCGATCGCCTCTTTTGAACACGCCTTAAAAATCCAGCCAGACTATCCTCCAGCGTGGGAAGGTAGAGGCGATTCACTCTTAAATTCCCAGCGGTACGAAGAAGCGATCGCCTCTTACGAAAAAGCCGTCAAATTTCAGCCAAACCTATACCAAGCTTGGTACAATCAGGGACAAGCATACCAGAATTTAAAGCAGTACGAACAAGCCGTAAACTCCTATCAAAAAACAGTAGAAATTAAATCCGACAACCCAGAAGCCTGGTACAATCTAGGGAATGTTTTCCTAGAATTGAACAAAAACCAAGAAGCCTTTGAATCCTACGAAAAAGCCGTGCGCTTTCAACCAAATTTTTACCAAGGCTGGTATAGTAAAGGCATCGCTTTGTTGAAAATGCGACGGCATGAAGCAGCGGTAGAAGCTTACGAACAAGCTATTAAGCTCAAACCAGACTATTATCAAGCATGGTACAATTTAGGCTGGTCTTACCACGAATTACGCAGGTACGAATCAGCAATTGAATGTTACAGCAAAGCCCTAGATTTAAACCCAAAGGAGTATCAAGCTTGGTACAACAGAGGGAATGCACAATATAATTTGAAGCGGTACGAAGATGCGATCGCCTCTTACAATGAAGCTGTCTATGTCAAGCCAGACTACCCCGAAGCCTGGTACAGTCGTGGCAATGCCCTGGTAGCAGTCAAAAGATATCAAGAGGCGATCGACTCCTACGACAAAGCACTTCGCTATAGACTAGATTATGGAGCCGCGATGGAAGCAAAAAAGCGCGCTGAAAGTCAGCTAGGAAACCATCAGCCCCAACTCATACCCAATCCAGGTTAAAAAACCCCTCGATCGAAGGGGTGAGTAACCGGGATTTAGCATCAAGCCATCATCATCGAACACCAGGAGAAATTAACGTCACCCGGCGGCTGTCTACCAACATGGGCCAAAAACCTCGATCGCTCAATGCTTTTACCGCAGCAGTAGCAGCAGCTTGATCCGTTGTATAAGCCACGAACAAAAAAGGACGCTGCCCGTAGGAAGCTAAGCCTACTTGCTTCCCTAAAACTTGCCTCACTTGGGCGGCTAATTCCGGTTGGTTAAAATAATCCACCAACACAGCATAACCGGCACCCAGGGGTTGGGGATTAAAGCCCACACTGCCATTGTCGGGATTAGTAGCTGGTTCAGGATTGTAGACTGGCAAATCTTGGGTAATAGATTGCGCGGGCGATCGCACCACATAAGCCCGTAATCCGACAACTTCTTCGATATATTTCACCCAATCGCGAGCGATTTGCGAATTGCGAAAGCCGCCAACTCGCGTTACCGTGTCAGTGATATATTGGCAAACTGTATTATTAGTATTTCCGGGAAAAGAACGTCTGGCTATTTCTTGCTGTTCCGGGGTTTTGGTAACAATTAACAGTAGATACTCATCGGACTGAGGCGGTTGGCAACTCGGCTGAGCTTTCACAGAAATCGATGAAATTGTCAATGCAAAAATGGCGATGAAGCCAGCATAAAATATCCGCAACTTAACCATAAAATTGTTGATTTTGCTGATAAATATTGCCAGCTTTACAATCTAGCTTTTTGCTTTTTGCTAATTTGTTCATGCTAACTGTAGGGATGCTAAGGCATCGGGGATAGTTTCTGAAGGTGATTCAAATTCACCTGTCAGTACATATTCTAATCGCAGTTTCAACCAA
Organism: Microcoleus sp. CAWBG640; assembly: GCF_020883015.1. NCBI lineage: Bacteria > Bacillati > Cyanobacteriota > Cyanophyceae > Oscillatoriales > Microcoleaceae > Microcoleus > Microcoleus sp. CAWBG640. The sequence goes on along the minus strand of NZ_JAHRFC010000059.1, from coordinate 19,583 downwards.
GTGATGAATTTAGGATCGGTGGAAATAATGGCCGCTGAGGGCTGAGGGCATTGTGCCTTAACTTTCGCCATTGTCGGTGCTTCTAGGAAAGCTGGCTGTTTAACTAACCAGAAGTCTATTTGTTTTTCTTGTTCTTGGTAGTTGCGAGTTCTTTCTTTGAATATTTCATCTAGGGCTTCCTCTTCTAGTAAAAAGCGCTGGCTAGCTAAAACGTAGTAGTAGGTTGACATTTTTTGTGCTTGTTAGAGATTAGTGGTTAGGGGTGAACCCATTGGTGTCAACTTAAGACTGAAAGCCTTGATAAATGTCGCTTTTACCTAAGTCTAGATCCCCCTAAATCCCCACCCCCCCCTAGCCCCCCCACCCCCCCCTGCCCCCCCCAAGGGGGGATGGGGGAAGGGGGACTTTGATCGGAATCTTGTCCCCCCCTTGGGAAGGGGGGCTAGGGGGGATCTGGATTTAATAGTCAAACAGCAATCTGTGACTAGGTTTGACGTTAAGTTGACACCAATGGGGTGAACCTCCCTCCTACCCTCATTTGTGCTGAGGTAGGAGCGGTGGGTTGAGTTGCTGGAGTGATGGAACTCTCAACTCTTGTGCCGTTTACTTTACCTTATTTGCTGTCATTTTGGCAAATATATTCCTAGGGGCTATAGCATGACCGCAGACAATTTATTAGCAATCGCCAGAGATTTACAGAGGTCATGCTTCGCCTATGCCAAATTGAGATGCACTACCAACTGTTTAAGGAATAGCAACTTCTCGCAACAATCTGTCAACAATCGTCTTCGCCCTCCTCCCAGCGGCGGGAATTAATCGATGAGCAAGTACGTGGGGGGCCAAATTCTTGACATCATCGGGAGTCGCATAATCTCGGCCAGAAATAAACGCTAAAGCTTGGGCCGCACGATGCAAAGATACAGCACCTCGCGGACTAACTCCCAAAGTAATCTCCTCATCTTCGCGAGTCGATCGCACCAAATTCACAATATACTGTTTCAAATGCCCTTCCACCTTGACCGTCGCACACAAACGGCGCAACTCCTGCACCTGTTCCAAAGAAATACAAGGCTGCAAATCTTCCACCGCAAAACTATCAGACAGCCTCTCCAACATTTGCAACTCTTCCAACTGTGCAGGATAACCCAAAGTCAACGATAAAGTGAAGCGATCCATCTGGGCTTCTGGTAGCGGAAAAGTGCCTTGATATTCGATCGGATTTTGAGTCGCAATCACAAAAAACGGTGCTGGAACATTCCGAGAAACCCCGTCTACTGTCACCTGCTTTTCTTCCATCACTTCCAGCAAAGCAGACTGAGTACGCGGTGTCGCCCGATTAATTTCATCCGCCAACAACACATTGGCAAACACTGGACCAGGCAAAAATTCAAACTTCCCGCTGCTGGGATTCCAAATATTAGTACCAGTGACATCCGTTGGTAACAAATCGGGAGTACATTGAATCCGCTGAAACTTTCCATCGATAGAGCGCGCCAAAGACTTCGCCAACAGCGTTTTCCCTACACCAGGCACGTCTTCCAACAGCGCGTGTCCCCCCGAAAGCAGGGCTACAATCACCAAGCGAATCGCATCCGTCTTCCCAACAATAGTCTTGCCTAGATTTTGCTTGAGCCGATCGATGTTTTCTCTCATTTTTCTGATTTTTAATTGTTTAAACCATTACAGAGAATGCCATTGGCCATCTTCCATTTTCCCTATAACAACACACTTCTAGCAACATCACAATCTGCCTGAATTTGAGTTTTGAGAGCTTCCAGAGAAGGGAATTTTTGTTCAGGTCGCAAAAACTCCACCAAACTCACACTCAAGGTTTTACCGTACAAATCCCCAGACCAATCTAACAGGTGAACTTCCACTGTTGGTTGCTGACCGTCCACTGTGGGACGACAGCCCACATTCATCACCCCATTGACCAAAGATACATCTAAGGATTCCCCCAGCATTAGAGATTTGGGATTTTCCCACTTATAGGAAGAACTTTCATCTGGGAAGACTCCATCTCCATCCTCGATCGATACTCGCACTGCATATACACCAAAACGTGGCAAAAACTTGGAGGGTGGTAATTGAATATTAGCGGTAGGAAATCCGATTGTCCTGCCAAGCTGCTGTCCCCGAACTATGGGACCCACCAAACTGTAAGGACGGCCCAGCAACTGATTTGCCCGTTGGAGGTCTCCGCTGGCTAGACTTTCGCGAATCACAGAACTGCTGATTCGTTCGCCACTACCGCAGGTGTGAAGTCCTACTAGAGTAACATCAATGCCGTAGTTAGAGGCGATCGCCTGTAAATCCACAGCCGTGCCCGTCCGTCCCCGTCCAAAACGAAAATCCATCCCGACACTAATTCGACTCGCTTGCAGTTGTCCCACCAAAATTTCCTCGACAAACTCCTGGGCAGTCAAAGCAGCCAATTCGCGATCGAACGGCAACAGCACAAGCTGCTCCACACCGATTGCTTCTAGCAATTCTATCTTTTCTGCCAGAGGAGTCAGCAGTTTTTTTGCTTGACCCGTAAAAAACTCTTGTGGGTGCGGATCGAATGTCACCACCGTTCCGTAAAACCTCACGGCCCCATCAGAGTTCCAGCCTGGAATCTCATTGTCTTCAGTCCTAGTCTGGGACAAACCAACATCAGAATTCTTGCCCCAGTGGGCGAGGACGAGGCTGTCTGCCGGATCAAACTCCCTCCTAGTCTCCGGTTCAAAAACCAAATTTTCGTTGTTATTAGGCCCTGGTTGTCCTAAATCCCGCTGCGGTGCAGAAACAGTCGCCGAAATCTGCCCAGAATTTTCCCGAATCGATCGATTTAAAATTGGCTGCACGACTTGTCGATGCCCTAGGTGGAAACCATCAAAGTTTCCCAAGGCAACGGCAGTTGGAGTCAGAGCAGCAGTACAAGAATAAGTTACCCACACGCTTTAAATTTTCAC
>NZ_JAHRFC010000059.1:5619-16529 GCF_020883015.1 Microcoleus sp. CAWBG640 | reverse complement strand
GATTTAAAATTGGCTGCACGACTTGTCGATGCCCTAGGTGGAAACCATCAAAGTTTCCCAAGGCAACGGCAGTTGGAGTCAGAGCAGCAGTACAAGAATAAGTTACCCACACGCTTTAAATTTTCACCAAAGAAATGGGTCTGAAGCCCCGTCACTTCGGCTACGCTCAGTGCATCGCCTTCGCTTGACGGCTTGAATTCTCCTAATTCTATAAGTCCTAGCTACAAAAAACTAGATCGGAAAATCCGCCAACTTCAGAAAAAACTAGCTCGTCAACAGAAGGACTCCAAACGTAGAAACAAAACTCGAACCCAGATAGCCAAACTACACAATCAAATTTCAGACACTCGTAAAGACTTCTTGCACAAACTGTCTACTAAAATAGTTAACGAAAACCAAGTAATTGTTTTGGAAGATTTAAATGTGTCTGGTATGTTGAAAAATCGAAAGCTCTCAAAAGCGATTAGCCAACAAGGTTGGTACGAATTTAGAGCTTTGTGCGAGGCAAAATCTGAAAAGTTTGGCAAAGAATTTAGAGTAATTAGTCGTTGGGAACCAACGAGTCAAGTATGTGCGGACTGCGGTTTTAAGTGGGGTAAATTAGACCTGTCAATTCGAGAATTAATCTGTTTAAACTGCGGTACACACCAAGACAGGGATTTGAACGCTGCGAGAATTATACAAAAAGTCGGGATTGGGCATAGCCACGACTCGCTTCTGGCCGCAGAGGGAAGGTAAGACTGCTTGCAGCACATCCCAATGAAGCGTCAAGAATCACCGCACTTTCAGGGCGGTGAGTATGTCAAACACGTAGTCTGATTGCTGATCGTCATCCAAATTTATGTTGAAAATACAACTAAATCACTTTCTCATCGCACGTTTCAGGGACACTCTTTTCAGGAGGAAGCAACTGTAACGACAAACCTTCCCGCGCCATCAAACTGTTCGGGAACCTTTGAGCAACTTGCTCTCCCACTTTGTCTAAGAATTCATCATTGTGCAAAGGATCGTGGTGAAAAATCACCAACTTTTTGACGTTAGCCGCCTTAGCCACTTTCACCGCTTCCTGCCAAGTCGAATGTCCCCAGCCAACCCGGCTCGACTTTTCCGAATAATACTCCTCATCCGTATAAGTAGCATCGTAGATCAGGACCTCTGCATCCTGAGCCAATTTCACCACATTTTTATCCAAGGTGTCTGCAAAATGTTCTGTATCAGTCACGTAAGCCGCCGCATAGCCCCGCCAGTTAACTCGGTAGCCCATAGCTTCTCCTGGATGGTTCAACAAAGCAGTTTCCACCTTGATCTCCCCGATTTCCACTGTATCGCCCACTTTAATATCATTGAACTTCAGGTCTGCACCCATAATTTGTAGGGGGACTGGAAAATTTGGGTGAAGCATCTGGTCGTTCAGGCGCTGCTGGATAGTAGCTTGGTTAGGAGCAACAGCACCATAGATGTGAAAACAATTGCCCTTGACAAAAGCTGGGACAAAAAACGGAAATCCTTGAATGTGATCCCAGTGAGAGTGAGTGAAAAACATATGAGCTTCTACAGGCATCTGCGACAGGAGAGTTTGTCCCAAAACCCGTAACCCTGTACCGCCATCGAAAATCAAGCGGCTGTCACCCACTCGCATTTCAATACAGGGTGTGTTGCCCCCGTAACGTACTGTTTCAGCTCCCGGAGACGCTATGCTACCTCTAACGCCCCAGAAGTGAACTGTGAATTGGCTTTGCATACTAGACATGGGTTTTCCTGCAAGATTGCTCCGGCGATCTGTTGGTAAGGTGTTTACATCTTGTTGACATACTCACCGCCCTAAAAGTGCGGTGATTCTTGACGCTTCACCAGGGTCTGCTACCAAAGTAGTCTTACGTCCCTTCTGCGTCCGTTTAGAGTCGTGGCAATGCCCTATCCCGACTTTATTTATTTTTTTAGCTGCATTCAAGTCTCTGTCTTTGTAAGGGCTGTGCCATCAAACCTCTGCTCTGGGAAGTCTCGATCGCAACTATGATTTTTTTGAGCTGTATTTGTTACCAAATGTTAACAAATACATTATTTGAGATGCTGTCTCGAATTTTGTGTGTATCCAACATTGATAGCAGCATTCCCATCTCGATTACAAATGTTACCACTACTTTACCGGGTTTGAGACCGATCGGACAAAGTGGAATGCCCCTTATCTCCTGCTCCAACGCAGGAGGGAGTGCTATCAACAAGCACTCGTTTAATGATAACTGAACTCTAGCAGTTTAGGGTAAAGAAGTGGCTAGATGCCCCGTCGAGGCTTCCCAGACCATTGGGCGATCGGGTCTAGGGGAGCATTACTGCTTGTTGTTACTATTTCAATATACAAATTGATCCAAAAACTCAGTATGGAACGAGTAAAAAAAACTACAGCCAAAATGCCTCCCAGACAAGAAGAACTGTCAGAAGCTAATGACCAAGTGCGATCGGACCACTTGCAGAAATTACCCTCATCCATAACCGATGTCCAGGTTTTGAAGAAATATACACCGAAAAACCGTGCATTTCCTCAAACTATACCAACAGCCGTTCCTGAGTCAGCCAGAGACCCCAGGATTGACTTTCACAAAGCCTCGAACCGGCCTGTGGTTTCTACTACCTTTCTCAAATGGCTGTTAGGGCGTTGGAATCGATCGTCTGGCACCCTGGCAGTTTTAACAGCTTCAGCAGTTTGGGGCTGGTGGAACAGTCAATTGCTGGCTGCTACTGGCTTGGGCATCGGAGCGATGATGCTGGTTTACCGGGCACAGTCCTGGGATTGGCAACAATTGCGATCGAACATGGAGCAATTTTGGAACAGCCCCAGCCGACGCTTGGTAGTAGCGGTGGGTAGTGGCGGCCTTGCTACTTTAGGAACTTACATGAGTTTTTCGATTTGGGCACAGTCTGAGAGTAACTGGATGGCTCTGAGCGCAATTTTACAAAATTTGGGGACGATCGCCATTGTGGTATTCTTGGTGCGACAAGTCTGGAGCCAAAGTGCTTCCAAAGATGAAGCGGTAGTAGATGGCATCCTGGCGGATTTGACGGATGCAGACCCTGTAAAGCGTTTGATAGCAGTGCGGCAAATGACCGATTTGGTCAAAAGTCCTGGGTTTTGGAAACCCAGTTCCCTCAAAAATTCCATCGGCCTGTCCCACACTGCGGAGTGCTTTCGCTTGATGCTGAATCAAGAACCAGAAGCTATAGTCCGCAATGCCCTTCTAGAAGCTTTGCAGACTTTGGACTCTCTACATTGTTCTGAAAAAACCAAATCAAGCTGAGTCGTTAAAAATTAATTTTGAATTCGGAATTTTTAAAAGCCAAAAATTAAATCATGGACTACTAGCTGACCATCAAAAGCGTAAAAAGTGATTCGAGAAATATTTGGTGCTTTGACACGCAATTCAGTGCTCGGCTCAATGGCAGAATTAGACCCTACCAGATTGGGTGCTGGCATTTCATCCTGAGCAATTTGGACACCATCCAGGTCGCAAGCAGACAAAACCGTTCGCCGGGAACTGGTGACAAGTCCTGACACAAAGCGAACTGGATACTTAAAAGAGATTTCTATCTGTCCGCTTTTGGGGGCTCCCATTAAAATTGTGATCCCAGGAACCGTCAAAAATGCTGGGTTGGAAGGTTGGATTGCCACCACATTGGTAAAAGTTAGCCCCCAATGTTTAAACTGGTGTTCTACTACTTCAAAGCATTTCAACTCTTCTAAAGCTAGTCGCACAGAATCCGGTGCTACAGCAGGCATCCGAGGCTCTGCTCCCCCCACAGAGCGGTCGGGAGTAGCAACCACAACATTATTTTTGCCGTTTAAATCTACGCTTCGACATGGAGTCTCAAATTCTGCTATCCTGTCAGACTGAAGACTTTTTGTGTCAACCATAAAACCCTCGCGATCGCTTTTCCTGAGCAGTTGCATCGTTAGTAGACCTCCCTGAGATTAGTTATTTTTTGTGTGGTGGAATTGAGCGGGGGGCGACTAATGATTGCCAAGCCCCCCCAATTCAGAATAAACAACCGACCCTCACCTTTCTAACAAAGACTTTCGACATGAAAAGTCGCTGCTCCGCAAAGTATCGTGATTAATGATTAGATATCTCCCATAATTCCTGCGGGGTAGGTATCCAGCCTGCCCTTGACAGCCTTTTTGGGACACATCTATGGGTTATTTGCTCCCACTTGTGTGATAACTTCAGCGTTTGGGTAGAGCGCTACCTATCCATTGTCAATTATTGTCCAGTAAATTAGTTACCAAAGTCAGACCGATCGACAGCAAACCCACCGTGGGCTGTGAAAGAGAGCTTTAGCACTGTAACTGTGCAAGCATCGCTTTGAGATAGCGACTCACTGAGTTTTTGACAGTGAGGGGTATTACCCATCACCTTGCTATTATCTCCCATTCACAGTAGTTTGCAAGGGTGAGGATAACTACACAACCCGAACAGCAAAAATCTCAAAAGTTGCTTCCTGTCTGTAGTTTGACCCTTCACCTGTAATTTCATATAATTAAATCAATACTCAAACTTTACAAAAGCACCCTCAACTAAACAATTTTTTTCACATTCAGACTGATGCCAGACCCAAATCTACCATCTCACTACAATTGAGGTTTATTTATGCTTTTGCCCCTAGGCTTCGGTCAACGATCGACAGTTACTTCCCAAGGCCGAATGGTATACTACACCGCGGAAAAAACGCCTTGGATGAAGATACCTACCTCAACTTCGGACAATTTGCCGAACTTGGTATTTTTTCACGGTTTTGGAGGCGGTTCCAGTGCCTACGAATGGTCGAAAGTTTATCCGGCTTTTGCCGCTGACTATCGAGTTTTGGCACCGGATTTAATCGGCTGGGGACGATCGGAACATCCGGCGAAAAATTACAAGGTTGACGATTATATCACATCTTTAATCGAATTTCTCGAAAAAACTTGCGGGAGTCCGACGGATGTGATAGCTTCTTCTCTGACTGGGGCGATCGCAATACGAGCTGCGATCGCCAGACCAGACCTGTTCAAATCCCTGATTTTGACCACACCTAGCGGTTTGTCTGACTTTGGCAAAGATTACAGCAAAAGTTTATTTGCTCAAATAGTCAGCACACCTATTTTGGACCGCTTGCTTTACAGTACCGGAATTGCCACCGATGGGGGCATCCGCAACTTTCTAGAACAGCGGCAATTTGCCGACAATCGCCGAGTTTACCAAGAAATCGTAGATGCTTACCTAGAATCTGCCTTGGAACCGAATGCAGAGTATGCCGCTCTTTCTTTTGTGCGAGGAGATTTATCCTTCGATTTATCCCTATATATAACTCAGCTAACCACGCCGACAGTGATGATTTGGGGAGAAAAGTCACAATTTACCAGCCCTGAGATTGGCCAGCGATTGGCAAATCTCAACCCCGAAGCCATCAAAGTTTTCCAAATTTTGGAAAATGTCGGTTTGACACCGCAACTAGAAATTCCTGCTGTCACCATTGGCTTGATCCGGCAATATTTAAAGTTGCTATCGGAAGGGTAAAAAGTAAACTGACAACGGCCAGTTGTTATGGTTTATGGGTTATTTTTATTGTTTATTGGTTATGAGTTATTCGTGATTATAATAATGTGAATAACAAATAACAAATAACCAATAACCAATAACCAATAACTAATAACTAATAACTAATAGCTATTTGACGCGCACATCAATGACGCTGGCGTTGAAAATATACTTTTTGCCTTCAAGTTCTAGTGTAGTGCCAATTTTGACCTTCGTATTGCCTAAAACAGGGCCGTTGTCAGTAATTTGACCTTTACCTTCTAAGGTAAACATCATATTTCTGCTGAAAGATTCTTCTTCTCTGGGGTCTGGTAGAGCTTTCAATGTGCCATTGGGCTGAGGAACGGCGAGGGTTCTGGTCAATGTTTTGACAGCTTTGATCGTAATCTGACCGGAAGGTTGGTTACGGATAATCACATTGATTTTATCCCCTGCTTTGAATAACTCTTGAAAGTTTGTCCCTTTAAGACCGATCGCAATGGCATCGATTTCGACCGGTTTGACATCGGCGCCGCCAACTTGGGCTACAGAACCACCAGAAGTACCAGGGAAGAAGAAGATTCCGACTGCAACTAGCAGGATGATCAGAGCAGCACCTAGGTCTAGGATGCTAAGTTTACCGAACAAGCGGCCTTGTGAATCCAAAATTTTCATAAAAATCTTCGGGAGTGTAGAAACCGCGTAGCTTGATAGTCGCGGACGAAACACGAGCCGCTGAATTTATCCAGCGTCTTCTGTGAGAGGTTGATAGCTTAAGAAGTATCTGTACAAGCCAAAAGATATTACCACGATCGCAGCTCACAATCGGCAGGAATTGAAGACTGATATATCTGAGTCTCAAGGGCGGCATAAAATTGAAAAAGTCCCAGCATTGATTCTGGGAATCTCCCTTGTCAATCAAGCTATACTTCAAGTATGCCATACATCCCATTCACAAAAGCGGTCGAAACAAAGGCTATATCTGTCATGTTTAAAAAAAATTGGTTGACAATCCGGCGTAGATGTGGTAAAGGAATTTATTTATTTCTGTCTCTGATTGTGACTGCGGGAATCTGGGTGGTGTCGCCGGAACCGATGCAAGCATTTTCTTTGCCAGAACTGATTTTTCGAGGTATTCAAGTTATTCAATTGTCGAATGTGTCCGATCGCCAAGAAGTGGCTATAGGTAAAGAAATCAATCAGCAGTTGGCTGGACGGGAATTTAAAATTTATCCCGATCGCGCCACTACAGCATATATCAACCGCATCGGTCAGCGACTGGCCCAAAATAGCGATCGTCCGAATATTCCCTATACCTTCCAAGTCGTTGACGATGACAATATTAATGCTTTTGCGACAATGGGCGGTTTTATTTATGTGAATAAAGGTTTAATGACCGCGGCAGATAATGAAGCTCAATTAGCCAGCGTAATCGGCCATGAAATCGGTCACATTAGTGCACGCCACGCGATTAAACAAATGCGTCAAATGGCGATCGCCTCTGGTGTCGCTTCAGCAGCGGGACTCGATGGTTCTAAGGTAGTGCAGCTAGGGGTGGAACTGGCTTTGCGCCGTCCCCACAGCCGTCAAGCTGAATACGAAGCAGATCAGTTGGGATTGCAAACAATGGGGCGATCGGGCTACGCTCAATCGGGGATGGTGGATTTTATGAAAAAGTTGCTCAATAGACCTTCTCCTCCCAGCATTTTGAGCACTCATCCAGCTACCGATTCCCGCATTGTGGCGATCGAACAGGGAATCGATCCCAGTTTGGCTACGGGTGAAGGCTTGAACAATGGGACTTACAGACAGGAAATCCGCAGGCTTCTGGGTTCCTCACGTCAGTAGTCAACAGCTAGCTCGGTGAAACCACTGGACTCAAAACCGATTTCTGGAGGGGAATTTCCGAGGAGTTCAATGGTCTAACCAATTCGTCTAAGGGCAAAATTCGGACTTGATGGTTAAATACATTAACTTGATAAACTCGGCGGTAGTTGAGGTCAAATCCTGTCAGCCAGCCACTCTTGGGATGATAAGCACCCGTGTCAATATCTAGCCACCCTTGTCCTCTGACTAATTCTCCCGGTCTGACACCCTCAAACGTAAAGGTGATCGTGTGACCGGTGATAATTAATTTATCGCGAAAATAGGGTTGAGAGATATTGTGAAAATCCTTGCGAATCCAGCAGAGTTGTTCGCTAGACTGCTGGTCAACGGGGAGTGTGGGATCGACCCCGGCGTGGACTAGCCAGATGTCGCCCAAGTCGATGTGGGTGGGGAGCGATCGCATCCATTCTAAGTGCTGGTAGGGCATCATCCCTGTATTTCTGTAACTGTCGATGGTGGCATCACCGCCACTGCAAAGCCAAGCTTGCCACGATCGCATATCAGCAACGTCACTGACTAGAGCATTTAACATCAGTTGTTCGTGGTTGCCTAACAGAGCTTGGTAACGACTTTGCTTGACAAATTCTACTACTTGAGCACTCTTAGGTCCGCGATCGATTAAGTCTCCCAGAAAATACACGCGATCGTCCCAGCTAGGGGCAAGTGCCTCTAGCAAGATCATTAAGCCATCGAAATGCCCATGTACATCACCAATAACAATGCGCCGATGCTCCATCGTACTTATTCAATTTCCTGACTCTCAACAAAAACCCGTAGCTAACAGCATCTGATTTTGCTGCTAGGCTTTTTGCCCTCTGGTGCCTAACAGGGGGTGTCACCCATTATACTGTTTTGTATAAAGATTTAGTAAAGTTGATAAGTATTTACACAAAACCCAAAATTTGGGTGAATGCCAAAACCCAGTCGATTTAACCACAAGCGACAGATCTCTTAACTAGCCTCGCATCCACAGGGTGTCGCGATCGGTCACATAACCTAGGCAGTTGTTATGCTTCTATAGCAATCCTAAATGAGTCGCAAGTTTTTTACCCCACCCCAACCCTCCCCTTACTAAGGGGAGGGAGCAAGAAATTGACAAATGAAAAAAGGGGACTCGAACAAGTCAAAGTCCCCTTTCTCAAGCAGAGCTATTTCATTATGACAAACCCTGTTTTGTAGGGGTAAGCCCCTACAACAAAATTAACCAGTCAGTCTCGCTGCTATTAGACGAAGCGCAAAGAAGAGCTGTCTAGGCTAAAGGAAGAAACTGGTTGGACGATCGCAATCAATTCATCCGAGCTCCCAGTCTTCTTGAAAATAGCGTTTCCAACAGGCAATCCGGCGGGAGAAGCACCTAACACATAAGTGGTAGGAGCGCCTTGAAGCTGGATGATATCTTGAGTCGGGTTGAAGCCGACAATCAAAGCGTAATCGCTGCTGCCAGTAGCGCTATCGATGCCATCGTTGTAGTAGAACTTGGTGGCATCTCCCAGGAAGAAAGTATCATTGCCTTCTGCGCCAATCAGGGTATCGATTTCGCCCAGCCCTGGGTTAGCAGCAGTGCTGTCAACACCAGTCAGAAAGTCATTACCTTCTTGGCTATAGAGGAAATCGTTGCCAGTACCGCCCAGCAAAACATCATTATCTTTACCGCCGTACAGGGAGTCATTACCAGCGTCACCGGCTAAGGTATTGTTGCCTAGATCGCCACTGAGGACATCATTGCCAGTACCGCCAAACAAAACATCGTCACCTTTTCCTCCTAACTCGGTATCGTTACCATCGCTTCCAATCAAGGTGTCATTCCCTTGGTTGCCATTGAGGAGATCGTTACCGTCGTTGCCAAAGAGGGCATCGTCACCTTTGCCTCCGAAGAGGATGTTGTTGTCGCTATTGCCATAGAGGCTATCGTTTCCTTTGTTGCCGTACAAAGGATTGTTAGCATCGTTGGCGACGATGACGTCATTGCCGCTGCTGCCGATCGCCTGTGGCGCTGAGCCTGTCGGTGCGGGTGAGTTTGTCATTGTGGGTGCGATCGGCGCTGTGAATGTCAGAGCAGGTGCGGGAGTGAAAATGGGTGTGGGTGTTGGTGTGGGTGTTGGTGTGGGTGTTGGTGTGGGTGTTGGTGTCGGTGTGGGTGTTGTCACCGTGGGTATTGTCACCGGTTTGGGTGTCGGCGCGGTGGGTGTTGGCGCGGTGGGTGTTGGCGCGGTGGGTGTTGGCGTCGTGGGTGTCGGCGCGGTGGGTGTTGGCGCGGTGGGTGTTGGCGCGGTGGGTGTTGGCGTGGGTGCAGACGTAGCCTCAGTCAGATTAGCAGCCAAAATTGCTGCACCAGTGAGGTTGGCTACAGTTTCGATGAAGCCAGCACCAGCCAGACTCGGCGATGCACCGAAGAAGTCGGATATTACAATGTCATCCGTAGCCCTTACTACACCGTCCTTGTTGATGTCAATCAGTAAATTAGTGCCTTGTCGAGTCAAGCCTGTATTCCCTGATGACAATGAGAGGGATAGCGTAGGGCTGGTACTGACAACGCCCTCAAAATCAGTGAAGTCTAGGCGATCAATGCCACCTGCATCCTGAATTTGAAATTGATTCTGCGAAAAAGACAGGATTTGATAGCTATCGTTACCTGCACCGCCTCGCAGCACATTCCCACTGCTAAATCCAGCAAGGGTATCATTGCCAGCACCTCCTTCTACGATGCTATTACCACCAGCACTGAGATAGTCATTGCCCGCACCGCCATCTAAGGTGCTAGGCCCACTGCCGAACAAAGTGTCATCTCCATCGCCACCAGCTAGACTATCATTGCCGCCACCTCCACTGAGAATGTCGTTGCCGATACCCCCATCCAGGGTGTCATTGTCGTTACCACCGACAAGGCTGTCATTGCCCCCACCCCCACTGAGGTTGTCGTTTCCTGCACCGCCTAGCAAGGTGTCGTTGCCATCTAAGCCACTGATGGTGTCATTGCCTTCTAAACCTGAGATGTTGTCATTACCGACAGTGCCTGTAAGGTTATCGTTGCCAGGTGTACCACTGGTTGCATTGCTTCCAGGTGCAGACGTAGCTTCAGTCAGATTAGCAGCCAGAATTGCCGCACCAGTGAGGTTGCCCACAGTTTCGATGAAGCCAGCACCTGCCAGACTCGGCGATGCACCGAAGAAGTCGGAAATTACCACGTCATCCGTAGCCCGTGCGATTCCGTCTTTGTTGATGTCAATCAGTAAACTCGTGCCTTGTCGAGTCAAGCCTGTATTCCCTGATGACAATGAGAGGGATAGCGTAGGGCTGGTACTGACAACGCCCTCAAAATCAGTGAAGTCTAGGCGATCAATGCCACCTGTATCCTGAATTTGAAATTGATTCTGCGAAAAAGACAGGATTTGATAGCTATCGTTACCTGCACCGCCTCGCAGCACATTCCCACTGCTAAATCCAGCAAGGGTATCATTGCCAGCACCTCCTTCTACG